>BFAR01000129.1 GCA_008974855.1 archaeon MnTg01 | reverse complement strand
TCTGTGGAAATTCTTGGACATGCAACCTGAATAAATGCATCAATTCCTTTAAGATTTCGTAATCTTTCGTTTGTGATATCTGTTAATGCAAATAATTGTACTTGTTTTCCTTCCTTTTCTAACTCTCTTTTGAATTTTAATGCCGAAACTTTTGATAGTTGGCCTTCCTTTAATCCAATAATTATTCCAAAAGTTTTAGCTTCGGCAGCTTTGTAAATTGCTAAAGTTGCTTTTCTTTTTAATTTATTAGCAAATTCAGTTACTTCTCTAATCTCATTAAAGTAAGGATCTAAAACATACGTTGGTTTATCTGTAGATAAAGCAATTCCGGCTGCATGAAAGTTACTTTGTCCTAAAAATACATTAGCGTCAACTTCTTCTTTTGTTTCTACTACTGGATAAAACTCACATCCAAAAACTTGACCATCATTTAGTTGTCCTTTACCCTTTCCAATTTTAACTGTAATTCCTCCATCTTCAAAAATTTTTCTAACATTTTCTATCTCATGAAGATGTTGACTATCTGTAACAAGAGAAATAGTTTTTCCTTTCAAAGTGTCAATACTGATTTTAGCAATTTTTTCAAATGAAATATCATCAAAAGCATCAATCATTACAACATTTTTCTCAATTGAATCTAAGCTAATTGTGTGTCCTATATTGAATAGTACATCTGCGCCAAGAACTTTTGCTCCATTTGAATTCAAATCACATGAACCCCACGTAGTATCTGCTAAAACATATGCAGGAATCCCAAATCTTTTCATAATTTTTGAAGCAGTATCTTGAACCTTAGTAAGTAACCCGTCTGGCGCATTAAGTGCTACTGATACAGCTTTTCTATCTTTAATTTCCTTGAAAATAGACTCTTCATCAATTCTTATCATGATAATACAACCATCTTGATTGATTTTAATTTAAACTAATCCAACTTTTGAAGGATAACTAAAAAATGTACTAATTTAGATGAATATTGATGATGAAAAAAGACTCTGTTATGCATATTGGATTTGATGACACAGACTCCCCTAAAGCAATGTGTACAACTTTTCTTGCATACAAAATTGTAAATTATCTCAAAGAAGAATCAGTAGAATTTTTAGATTATCCACATCTTATCAGATTTAATCCAAATATTCCATGGAAAACTAGAGGTAATGGAGCTGTTGCGTTATCTATTAAAACAAATAATCCAGAAAAAATTAAAAGAAAAATTAAACAACTTGTTAAGAAATATTCAGATACTAAAGGTGGAGCAAACCCTGGTCTTGTATTTTATGAAAAAAATACTATTCCAAGTAATTTTTCAGAATTTAGTAGGCTTGCGTTATGGCGATTAATTAATAGAAGCAAAGCAAAACATTTTGCGGTTAAAAATAGAATTGAAACTCTATCTCTTGGAAATGGACAAGGACTTGTGGGCGCAATTGGTGCAATTGGTTATAAATTCCAAGATCACACATTTGAGTTGATAAGCTATAGGAAAAAATCTCATATTGGAAAAAAAAGAATAATTGATAAAGAAAGTGTTAAAAAAATGCAAGAAAAAACATATCCAACTACATTCAACAGCTTTGATCACAAAAAAAATAGAGTTATCATAACACCACGTGGCCCTGATCCAGTTTTCTATGGGCTAAGGGGTGAAAATATAAAATCAGTTCTTGTTGCATCTAAAATGATTCAAATCGATGAAAGACTTGATGGTTACATGGCTTTTAAAACAAATCAAGGAACTGGTGATCATCTTAAAAATGAAATTGATATTTTTGAATTAAAACCATTTACTTCTGGAACTATTATTGGTATTGTTTCAAAAAAACCACAAGTTCAACGTGGTGGTCATGTTGTATTTTCTATATCTAAAATGGATAAAGAAGTATTGTGTGCAGTGTATGAGCCAACAAAAATAACTTCAATTACTCAGCAGCTTATTGTTGGTGATAAAATCCGAGTAGGTGGAGGAGTTAGAAAGGCTACGAAGAATCATCAAAGAGTCTTAAATGTTGAATTTCTTGAGATCTTAAAACTAGAAAAAGATATGAGATTAGAAAATCCTCTATGCAAAAAATGCAATAAAAAGATGAAATCTAAAGGAAAAAATCAAGGCTTTCAATGCATCAAGTGTGGAAAAAAAGCATCTGAAAAAATTATTCATGAAATCCCTCGTAAATTAACAAAAAAACTGTATCTCCCTGCAGTTTCTGCACATAGACATTTGACTAGACCTTTACAAAGAATGAAGCGGATTAATCAAGAAGAAAAATTTGATCCTACCATTCTATGGTGTCAACAATTTAGAAACTAACTAGCGGGGAGTAGATTTGAACTACTGGTTTGCGGGTTATGAGCCCGCCGGGATGACTTAGCCCTTTGTAGTCTGACTTCCCCACCCCGCTAAACCAAAAGAGAATTCGGGTGATATATACGCTTTATCAAAAATTTGCAAATGATTAAAAGGATTTGAAAAGTTTTTCATTTGTGGATAAAAAATTTAGAATTGCTGGAATTATTGGAGCTGTTATATTTTCAATTGTAATTCTCACGTCACCATCTGATCCTCTGCCTATTCCACCACCAAATTTTCAAGCTTCTGAAAATAAAACCATACAAATTTTAGCAACTCATCTTGAAAAACCATGGGCATTAGATTTTGTTGATGATAGAATATTCGTTACGGAAAAAAATGGAAACATTAGAGTTATTGAATCTGATGTACTGCTAGAAGAACCTCTGGCTACACTTAGAACTGCAGATATTTTTGATGGTGGATTACTTGGTATTACGGTACATCCAGACTTTGCAAATAATCATTTCCTATTTGTCTACTTTACATATGTAGAAAATGATCAATTATGGAACAAAGTTCTTAGAATAACTGAATCTGAAAACAAGCTAAAAGATGCAATTACAATTCTAGAAAAGATTCCTGGTTCTAAATTTAGTAATGGAGGTGTAATCAAATTTGGACCTGACAATAAGCTATATGTTGCAACAGGGGCAGGTTCAGATTCTTCTCACGATGCCCAGGACTTAAACTCACTAGCGGGAAAAATTTTGAGATTAAATGATGATGGTTCTATTCCAATTGATAATCCATTTTCAAATTCACTAGTTTTTTCATACGGACATAGTAATCCTCGAGGTATGGCATGGGATAATTCTGGCAATCTCTATGTAACCGAAACTGGTCCAACAAAAAATGATGAAATCAATTTAGTAATAGCAGGCAAGAATTATGGTTGGCCTGAACAACAATGTTCAGGTGATGAAAAGTTTGTTGATGCTATAATTTGTTATGATCCAGCTATTGAACCAGGAGGCATTATATTTTATTCAGGAAACAAATTAGAACTACAGAGTGATATGATTATG
>BFAR01000128.1 GCA_008974855.1 archaeon MnTg01 | reverse complement strand
TTACAGGATTTGGAGTTTTAGGTTCAATTTCGGCTGAATTAGCATTATCTAGACCACAAACATTTCTTCCAAATTCTACTGCAGCTAATTGAAATCCAAAACATATTCCCAGATATGGTACGTTTTTTTCACGTGCAAAGTTTGCAGTTTTAATTATTCCTTCTGAACCCCTTGTTCCAAATCCCCCCGGAACCAATATTCCATCAAAACCTCCTAATTTTGTCATATCTCCATTTAGGTTTTCTGAATCAATCAATTCTATTGATACATTTTTGCCAATAGTAGCTGCTGCATGTTTTAGTGAATGATTTACACTAACATAGCTATCAGCTAATGTAACATACTTGCCAACCATCGCAATTTTTATTGTATCTTCGTATTTTTTTATTGAATTAACTATCTTATTCCATCTGTCCCAGTTTTCTGATGCATTAACTAATCCAATCATTCTAAATTTTTTAAAAATTATATCTACAATTCCTTGATCATTCAAAATTTGTGGTATTAGAAAAATATTATCCACATCATGACAAGAAAAAACATCCTGAATTAAAACATTAGTAAACATTGAAATCTTTTTCTTGGTTTTTTCTAATAATGGAATCGTACAGCGAACCGAAAGTAAATCTGGTTGAATACCAATCCTTCTTAATTCTTGAACACTATGTTGTGTAGGTTTAGTTTTCTGCTCTCCAACAACATCAAGCGATGGTGCCAATGTAACATGAACAAAAAGGACATTTTCAGGACCGTCTTCTGATCTAATTTGTCTTAATGCTTCAAGAAACGGTAGGCTTTCGATATCTCCGACGGTTCCCCCACATTCTACAATCAAAATATCAAGTTTTTCATCTTCTGCAATGCTTCGAATTCTCTTTTTTATTTCATCAGTAATATGAGGAATTATTTGCACGCATGCTCCAAGATATTCCCCTTTTCTCTCCGACTCGATTACTTTGGAATAAATTTGCGCAGTGGTGATATTATGTGATTTTGGAATATCTTGATTTAGGAATCTTTCATAGTTGCCTATATCCATATCACACTCGCCACCATCATCTGTGACAAAGACCTCCCCATGAGCAACAGGATTCATTGTTCCGGCATCAAAATTCAGATATGGATCTATTTTTACACAAGATACCTTTTGGTTTGAAAGCTGAAGTAGTTTTGCAATAGATGATGAAACAACACCTTTTCCAAGGCCTGACATCACTCCCCCCGTTATGAAGATAAATTTCGTCTGCACATATGGTAACTACAAATCCCATATTTATTCGTCACATTATCTGGTGGTATTCTTCAAACTCCTCGTAAAAGTGGTGATTTTTGATTCAATTTTTTTTGGGGAAGTTTTTTCGATTAAACGTAAAAATGCACTGCCAACAATTACTGCATCAACGCCAAGAGATAAAAATTTCTTGGCGTCTTGAGGCGTATTTACGCCAAAACCTATCCCTATAGGTTTTTTCTTATTAACAACTCTTTTAGTTTTTTTGATTGCGTCAATTGTATATTTTTGAATTTTTGTTTGCATTCCAGTTGTTCCATACATTGACACTAGATACAAAAATCCAGATGTTACCTTGAGTATCTTTTTAATACGTTCTGTACTTGTATTAGGTGAAATTAAGAAAATGGTATCTAGTTTACTTTTTCTTGCTGCATTAACATAGCTTTTTGATTCTTCTATTGACATATCAGGTAAGATGAATCCATCAATTCCTGCATTTTTTGCTTTTTGCATGAACTTTTCATAACCTATTTTGTAAAGAATGTTAGTATATGTCATCAATACTATCGGAATATCAGTTTCTTTTCTGATCTGTTTTATTATTTGAAAAAATTTCTCAATTTTTATTCCATTGTTTAATGATATGTTACTTGCATTTTGAATTACAGGACCGTCTGCAATAGGATCTGAAAATGGAAAACCTAGTTCTATAATGTCTGCCCCTCCATTTACTAATCCTCTAATTGCAGATATTGTAGATTTTTCATTTGGATATCCAACCATAATGTATGCGATGAGAGCTTTTTCATTTTTTTGTTTTAGCTCTAAAAATTTATTTTTTATTCTTGACATGTTTTTTCATATACTCCTCAACAACTTCTACATCTTTGTCTCCCCGTCCAGACAAAGTAACAACAATTGTTTCTGATTTTGGTTTCTTTTTTGCAAGTTTAATGACTTCTGCAATAGCATGTGCAGATTCAAGTGCAGGGATAATTCCTTCAGTTCTAGTTAATAACAAAAATGCATCAATTACTTCTCTGTCTGTAGCACTATGATATTTTACTCTACCAATGTCTTTAAGATGCGAGTGTTCTGGACCTACTCCTGGATAGTCTAATCCTGCAGAAATGCTATGCGTTTCTCTAATCTGCCCTTCATTATCTTGTAATAGATATGTCATCATTCCGTGTAACACTCCTTTCGTGCCTGCACTAAGCGTGGCTGAGTGCTTATTCGTTTTTAATCCATGGCCAGCTGCTTCAACACCAATAATCTCAATACTACTATCTAGAAATGGATAAAACGTTCCAATTGCATTTGAACCTCCACCAACACATGCAATAACAGTATCTGGAGTCTTGTTGTTAATTTTTTTCATTTGTTTTTTTACTTCTTCACCAATTACTGATTGAAAGTCACGAACCATAACTGGATATGGATGCGGCCCTACTACAGATCCTAATAGATAATACGTAGTATCTACATTTGTAATCCAGTCCCTGATGGCTTCATTAATTGCATCTTTTAGTGTTTGAGAACCTGATTTTACTGAATGAACTTCTGAGCCTAAAAGGTTCATTCTAAAAACATTAAGTTTTTGACGAATAGTATCTTTGTATCCCATATAGACTTCAGATTTAATTCCAAGACATGAACATGCCATTGCAGTTGCAACTCCATGTTGCCCTGCACCTGTTTCGGCAATGATGCGCTTCTTTTTCATTTTTTTTGCAAGAAGCACTTGACCTAGTGTATTGTTAATCTTGTGTGCTCCTCCATGAAGCAAATCTTCTCTTTTTAGATAGATTTTAGCTCCTCCAATTTTTTCTGTAAGATTTTTTGCAAAGTACAACGGAGTTGGTCTTCCAGCATAATACTTGAGATAATACTCCAGTTCCTTTTTGAAATTTTTATCATCTTTGAATTTTAGGTAATTTTCTTCAAGCTCTTCTATTGCAGGTACAAGTGTTTCGGGAATGTATCTTCCACCATAATCTCCAAACTTGCCTTGTTTAGGAAACCTTGTTTTCATATTGCATTCACCAATTGATTAACATAGTCTTCGATATTATCGCTTTTCATTATGCTAGAGCCAACTAGAAACGCACTTGCTCCAGAATTATGAAGAAAACGAATATCTTCTGGGGTCTTAATACCGCTTTCAGATATTACCATTCTCGATTTATCAAAAGTTTCTAGAATTTTTTTTGTATTGCTGATATCAAGTTTTAACGTATCTAAATTCCTGTTATTTATGCCTAGGATATCTGCATCAGTTTTTAATGAATTTTGAAATTCATCTTTTGTATAAGATTCAAGTAATACTTTTAGACCGTTTTTGTGACTATAATCAATTAATTCATCAATTTCATTCATAAAACTTTGGTCAAATAATGATTGAATAAGTAAAATATAATCTGCACCAATTTTTTTAGCTGCATCGATTTGAATTTTATCTATTATGATATCTTTCATCAATAACGGAACATTAACTTCTTTTCTAATTCTAATAAAAAAATCTGGTGATCCTGAAAATAAATATGGTTGTGTAAGTATTGATAATGCTTTTGCACCCCCATTAATCATTGATTTTGCAATAACTATGGGATCTGAAATTTTTTTAATTTCGCCCAATGATGGTGACGAAAATTTTACTTCAGTGATTAATGAAGCATGTTGATTTTCATTAATTAATTCAATGAGATCTTTACCTGAGTTAGATAACGATTCTTTAATATTATAAATTCCATCATTAATTGCTGTCTTTGAATTTTCGAATAGTTTCTCAAGAATTCCTTCCATGCTCATTCCAACTCCTTTAATTTTTTTACATTCCCACAATAACGAACAAAGTCTTCAAATAAACTATAAGACATTCCACTCTTTATTGTATCCAATGCAATTTCTAATCCACTTTTGAAATCATTGGCAACATTTGCAACAACAAGTCCACCTGCAGCATTTAATGCAGTAATCTCAATCATAGCTTTGTTTGCAGAATTATTTAGAACAGACACAAATGCATTAACTGCTTCATCTTTTGTTGTGACTTGAATGTCTTTTATTTCCGGTTTTGTTAACCCAAGTTTTTGAGGATCAATTATCATTTTATTTATTGAATTGTTTTTTAAAAAATATACTTGGTTTTTTGATGTTGTTGATAGTTCATCTAATCCATCTTGTGATCTAACGGTCATAATGTTTTCAGAACCACGTTTTTTTAATAATAATACTAGTCGTTCTAAAAATTTGTCGTCATATACTCCTATTAGTTGATTTTTTACTTGAGCTGGATTACTTAATGGTCCTAACAAATTAAATGCAGTTCTACCTCCTATCATTTTTCTAGCATGTGCTACATTTTTCATGGCTGGATGGAATTTTGGAGCAAACATAAAACCAATCCCAAATTTATCAATAATTTCAGTTACTCTTTCTTGGGATGAACCCAAATCATAGCCAAAATACTCGAAAATATCTGCACTTCCTGATACTCCCGATACTGAACGATTTCCGTGTTTAGCAACAATTCCCCCTGCTGCAGCAATCACAAAGGATGCAGTAGTAGATATGTTAAAAGTTTGTAGATTATCTCCTCCAGTTCCACATACATCGATGATTGTACCTATTTGCTTTGGTGAGATGTGTACTGCAAAAGATTGCATTTTATCCAACATTCCAAGTAATTCATCATCTGTTTCACCTTTTTCTCTTAAATATTTCAAAAAGTTTCCTGTATCTTCATCAGAAATATTTCCATTCAAAATACTTTCCATTGAAACACTTGTTTCATCATAAGAAAGATTGTTTCCAACTTTTAGTTTAGATAATACATCATCAATCATTTGTTTTGCACCATACTAACAAAATTTTCCAGAATTTTTTTCCCATCTGGCGTCATAATAGATTCCGGATGAAATTGTACCCCTTCAATAAGATATTTTTTATGACTAATTCCCATTATTTCTCCATCATCTTCTGCCACTGCAGTAATTTTTAGTGTGTCAGGAATTATCGTCTTGTCTCCAACTAGTGAGTGATATCTAGTAGCTTGAAATGGATTTTTCACATTTTTGAATATTCTATCATCATAATGTTTTATTGGACTTGTTTTTCCATGACGTACGTGTCCCGCATTAACTACTTTACCGCCAAAGCAATGTATGATGCCTTGATGTCCTAAACAAACTCCAAGTATTGGTATTTTTGGCCCTAACTCTGTAATAATATTATTGCATATTCCAAAATATTTTTCTTCTTCTGGTGTACCAGGTCCAGGAGAAATAATTATTGCATCATAATTTTTTTCTTTGATTTCATCTATTGAGATCTTATCATTACGTATAACATCACAAATTACCCCCAGTTCACCTAAAATCTGTGCTAAATTATACACAAATGAATCATAATTGTCAATAATGAGAAATTTCATTTTGAAGCCTCTTTTAGTGCTAAGATCATCGCTCCTGCTTTGTGTTCAGTTTCTTTTAGCTCGTTTTTGGGTATAGAATCAGATAGAATTCCTGCTCCTGCTTGAACAAATCCTTTGTTTCCATCAAAAAATATACTCCTAATAGCAATAGCAAAATCACAGCATCCATTAAAAGAAAAATACCCAACTGCGCCTGCATATGCCCCTCTTGAATGAGGTTCTTGCTCATCGATAATTTCCATCGCTCTAACTTTAGGAGCCCCTGATACAGTTCCTGCAGGAAATACTGCCTTGAATGCATCATACATGTTGTATTTTTCATCTAAAGTACCTACGACATGAGTTACCATGTGTTGAACATGACTGAATTGTTTTACTTGCATTAAATCAACTACTCGAACGGAACCGTATTTACACACTTTTCCAATATCATTTCTTCCTAAATCTACCAGCATGGTATGTTCTGCAAGCTCTTTTTCATCATTGAGCATTTCTTTTTTCAACTCATCATTTTTTGTTTCATCATTAGTAATTTTTCTTGTACCTGCAATAGGAAATGTTTCTACAACATTTCCAGTTACTCGAATTAACATTTCAGGACTTGCACCAATAATTGTTTTTTCTTTCATTTTCATGTGATATAGATATGGAGACGGATTCATACTACGTAATATTTTGTACACTTTCAAATAATCTCCACTAGCATCAAAATTAAATCTGCGTGATAATACTACTTGAAAAATATCTCCGTCATGTATGTATTTTTTAGCATTGTTGACAATTTTTGTAAATTTAGCTTCATTCATATCTACAGAAATTTCTGAAACATTGAAATTGTCAAATTTATTATCCGAAAGTTTAATCTGATCTATTCTATTATCATCATAATAAAAATAAAATGATTTCTTTTGCTTAGTATCATACAGTATTCCGTCCTCATATATTCCAAATTCCATTAACGTAGTATCCACCGGATGTGATTGTGGAACTTTTTCCCATAATGTAACTGCGTCATAATTGATGACTCCTACTGCTCCGCCCAAATATCGATAAGATTGATCAGATGTTGTTTCAAGTAATTGTTTAATAGATGACAAAGGATCAGCTGTTGCGATAGTTTTTTGTGTTCCATCTTTGTAGAATAGAATAATTTTATCTGAGTACCCTTTTACAATAATTTTTGGGTCAAAACCCATGATGGATGTTTCTGCTAATTCTTCTGGACCAGTTAGTGATTCAAACAAAAATGAGTGAGAATAATTCCGTGATAATTTATTATAAATTTCAAATTGAGTGCCAGTTAACTCTAGGGGTATTACTTTAGGATTGTTGCGTCCAAATATGTCCACCCATG
>BFAR01000127.1 GCA_008974855.1 archaeon MnTg01 | reverse complement strand
CATTTCCATCTTTTGTTGAATTGAAAGGTATTCTTGTTAGTGGTATGGGTGAAGGTGCATACTATATGTCACTCAAAGGATATACTAAACAATTCAAATCTAAAATTAACTACATTCCATTTCCTGGAACTCTAAATGTAAAGTTACAAAAAAAAGAACATATTGAGGCAGCGCAGCAATTTCGTACACTAAATGGAAATACCATAAAAGGATTTTTTGATGGTAAGAGAACATATGGTTGGGTAAAATGTTTTAAATCAAAACTGAACAACTCAATTAAATGTGAATTCATAGTGTTGGAACGAACGCATCATGATAATTCAATCATAGAATTGATTTCTAAGACTAACCTTCGTAAAACTGCAAAATTAAAAGATGGTTCAAAATTAACCATTAGAATTCCAATTATGGACTAGAAACTTTTTTTGGTAAAATAATTTCAAAAATTGTTGGATTATTCTTAACTGAGATAGTTCCTTTGTGCTGTTCTATAATGTTCTTACAGCTAACCAATCCTAATCCAGTTCCACTAGATTTAGTAGTAAATAATGGATCAAAAATTTGCTCTATTTTATCTTCAGGAATCCCTGGTCCTGAATCTTCTATCTCTATATTAACATCATTTTCATTTTCCTTTATTCTAACTTTGATTTCTCCTGAATTTTCCATCGCTTGAACTGCATTGATAAGAATATTACTAAAAACTATCTCAAGTTGTTTGATATCACAATTTATTGATAAATCATTTTCTGGTTTAGTAATTTTTATTGATTTAGGAACACTTGATTTAAATGATGATTCCAAAATTATTGATAAAGATTTTTTTTCAAGTTGTAATGGTCTTGTTCTAACAAAATCTAATACATCATTAATTTGACGTAACATTCTATCTGCAGCATTTTTTATCATACCAATTCGTTTCTTTAATTTCTCATCAGTAATCTCTTCTGAAGAAATTTCGATTAATTCTACAGCATTTTTTATAATCCCAAGTGGATTTCTTAAATCATGAGCTACTCTAGCAGATAATTCTCCCATTGCACTCAATCTTTCTATTTTATTAAACGATTCATTTCGAAGAGACTTTACTTCAATAATAAAATCACAATCTATCCCAATATCCTTATGATGATTAACTATTGATTCTTTATTTGGTGCTTCTAATATACAAAATAATTTATTCTGTCTTTCATTATAGAGAATATCTTTATGTGTAACTCCATGGTTATCAGCTGGATTGTTTAGAATTTTTTTTAGTTGTAAAATACTTAATCCTCCCATTTTATGACTATCAATAAAAACTGGCATGTAATTTAGTCCATTGGCATAAATTTAACAATTTTTTGAACATGTTTGATTTTACAATATCTAAAGATCATGAATATCCTCTCCATATTTTTCTTCTATATTTGAACTTGAAATTTCTGGGTTTGGTGATTGTAACCTTGCAACTTTAACGTTCAAATTTAATTTATGACAACCATCTGTTATGAATTTCTCTTGATGAACTTGATCATATCCTAAAGCAATTATTTCTGGCTTTACTTTTTTAACAGTTTCGAAAATATCTCCTTCCTGTCCAATTAAGCATAGGTCCACCATTGACAAAGACTCTACTAGATTTTTTCTTTGTTCTTGATTATGAAGCGGAGTTCTTTTCTTCATTTTTTCCGCAGTTTTATCAGTTGCAACGACGACAACTAACGCATCACCTAATGATTTTGCAGAATTAAGTGTGTGTATGTGTCCAGGATGTATTATGTCAAAAACTCCCCCTGCTAATACTACTCTAAGTGAGGTTCTTCCAAGTTCAGATAATGATTTTTTATCTTGTTCAACAAGACCATTTTTAACAAGGTTATCTATTCTCGAAATAATATACTCATCAGATAAGAAATTCTTTTTCTTTACAATTTCTAATGCATTTTTATTTGTAAGAGAACTTGCAAACATAGCCGATAAAATGGTATTGTCGATTAAATCCAATTATAACTTACACTTTATCTCTCTTTTTTAATTCATCGTTATTAACTACATTTTTGGATTTAATCCCTTTGCTATTCGCAAGGCATCAACTAACCCATCAGCATATCCTATGCTTAATACCGCAACCTCATCTTTTCCTTGTTCTAAGAATTTTTCTGCATCCTGAATGTATAATTCTGCATTTTCTAATACTTCTTGGAATTCCTTAGAATTCTTATAGTGTGGAGCAATTTCTTCAACTGCTTTTCTTACCATCGGAACATATTTTTCAAGCATTTGTTCTGAAATTTTTTTAATGTTTTTTGAATTGTCAAAAGGCTCATCTACACAATTAACAAAAACTTTGAGCGCATCTGATTCAGTAAAATGAAGTTGTCCAGGTATAATGATTGTATGAGGAGGTTTACCAAAATTTTTTTTAATTAAATTAGAAATTTTTCCAGCTGTAATTGCTTGATTTTTAAATCCTATACGGGAAGCAATAATAACAAAAGTGGACGATGATATAATTTTTCTTTTCTGCTCTTTTTCGGTTGAAAGCAGATCTAATAATGCATTTACTGGTTCAAGGAAAAACCCCTCATCTTGATTATATTCTAAAAGTAATACCGTATGGTTTCCAGCTAACGCATTACTATACATAACATAGTATGGAGTAGTCAGAGTTTTAGGATCCTTCATTACAGTAACAATTCGTCCTATTTTGTAATACTGTAACCCGCATTCTCCCACTAGAGCAGTTATTGAAGAAGCGGCATGGATAGTTTTTGTTTTAATTTTTTCTTGAATGGCTCTTGTTCGTAATTCGATATGGGTTGTAGCAATATACGGATCTCCATAAGTAAGTAATACCACGTTTTTCTTTTTCGAATTTTTTAGGATCTCTTTGCCATCTTCAACCATCCACCTCTTGGCAATTTTGAATTCACCTTTAACGAGTTTTCTAATTTTATTTGATTCTAATTTTGTTACTGGACTAGTAAATTGTTCAAGGTATACAATATCTGCATTTTTTAGCAGTTTTTGTGTTTCAATAGATATTGATTCTATACCTGAAATACCTAATCCTGCAATACACAGCATTATATCGTTCTATCATGCAGTCTTTTTAAATGCTGTAATGTCTTTTTAAGAACTTCTATTCCACGAAGATATTCATCCATTGAAACTTTTTCATCAATGGTATGAGATGCATGAGGATCTCCTGGACCATATGTTACCACTGGTATGTTAAGTTGATTCCCAATTACATTCATGTCCCCAGTTCCTGTTTTACGAATTAGCATAGGTCTAGAATGTTCAACATCCATTATTCCCAAGGTAAATGCTCTTACTAAAGGAGAATTATGGGGCGCTTCAAAAGGTTCTGTTTCATCTAATATTGAATGAAACACTTCAACCTCACGTTTTTTTGAAACTTCTTCTATAGATGTCGTAATTTTTTCTCCAACCATTTTACAATTCATATCAACTGGAATTCTAATATCCATTACCACATCACATTCTTTTGGAGTAACATTATGGCTTGTCCCGCCTTTGATTTCAGTAACTGTAGCGGTTAACATCATTCCTTTTTTCTTGTTTTCTTGACCAGATTCTAAGACTTTTTTTAATTCCCTAGTGAATATCATGGATTCTTCTATTGCATTTTTTGAAAGCCATGGGGCACTTGCATGAGAACTATTGCCGACATTTACTTTTAGATTAATTGCAATACGTCCCTTATACGCAATAGTCACTTGTTTTATTCCGCTTGGTTCTCCAAAAATTGCATAATCAATCTCAAGTTTACCTCTTACGAGATTTTTTATTCCAGTAGCATTTCCTTCTTCGTCAACTGCTCCAACAAAAATTACTGTACCATTATTGTTTTGAATTGATGCAGCTGCAAACAACATTGCCATTAATGGTGCTTTAGCATCAGAAGCTCCTCTTCCATATAATGAATCTCCCTCTATTCTTACCTTAATTTTTCCTGGCACCGTATCCATATGTCCACACAAAAGAATTCTCGGTAAACCAGAACCTTTTCTTGCTATCAAATTTCCCACTTCGTCTATTTGTATATCTTCAAAACCTAGATCATCACACTTGTCTGCAAGAAAATCAGCCATTGGCTTTTCGCTAAGCGAGGGCGTGTACAATCTTAGAGCCTTTTCTAACATCTTTACGCAAAATCTGGGAGTTACTGTAAATGAAGTGTGCAATTTTTACTTAGATGATTTAAGGGCGTAATCTATCATTAATGATGGAATATCTACATCACATACTCTAACAGTATTCTTGAATTCAGTTGTATTATTTACTTCATGAACTATCAATCCTTTGTCTTTACTTTCCATCAAATCTACTCCTACTATTTGACCTTGAACTGCATTTTTTGCCTTAATACATATATCTTCCATTTCATTTGAAACTGGACATTTTTCAGCAACTCCACCTAATGCCATGTTGGTTTTCCAAGATCCATTTCCAGAACTTCTGTAAATGGCTGCAACTACTTTATCTCCTACCACAATTGCTCGAATATCTCTAGGAGGACGTTGGACAAATTCTTCTAGATAGTGAATTTGATAAATAGGATACATTTTCTCTCTAGCTTCAATAATGCCTTCTGCAGAATCACTGTCATTAATTTTTGAAACCATTCTACCCCAACTTCCTACCGTTGGTTTAATTATTTGTGGATATCCATGTTTTTCTAATGATTCCAACGCTGCTTCTTTAGAAAAAGATACAGTTGCAAACGGAGTTAAAATTCCTTGTTTTTTTAACAACATATGTGTAAAGAGCTTATTTCCTGCAAATATGCCAGTATTAAGACAGTTAATGACGTTTACCCCCATTCCTTCTAATCCTGCAGTTGAATGAAGATTTCTGTAATAGCTTACACACCTTTGTAAAACTGTCCCATAATTATTTACTTCATTATCTAGATCTAATGATAATTTTTTACAATCCAACATCTGGAGATTTACATTCTTTTTTTTACCTGCCTCTAGGAGTGCTTTTTCTTCCCAACGGATGGTATCATAAAGAACTGTAATTTCAGGGGTCACTGACCCCAATCCTCGCCAACCGTCTGGGCAGGTTTTAGTTCAAATCCTTCTGATGCCTTAACAAGTTCATAGCTAGCTCCACAGTCAGGACAAGTAACAATTTCCCCTTCAAGCGCATCATTAGGAATAGAAATCTTTGCATCACATTCAGGGCAGTTAGTCATTTTATTTTCCTCTCTTTGATGTCTTTTTTGTCATTAATTATCTTTCTTTCAAGCCTATCTTCTAGTGGAATTTCAATCAAATCTCCCATTCGCAAGTT
>BFAR01000126.1 GCA_008974855.1 archaeon MnTg01 | reverse complement strand
ATGATGCCCACATAGCTATATTGAATTGGTTTTCAATTGCAACGATATGACATTTAGCTAAATCAATGTCATTTTCCTTTAGGGTTTGATGAATCATCTCTATTCTTTCTCCAGAGGTAAAAGGATCCTTTTCTATGTAGTTAAATTGTGACCCAGTTAAAGCAATTATTACCTCATCACAATCATCTAAAATCTGTTTAACTAGTTCCAAATGTCCTAAATGAAAGGGTTGGAATCTGCCCATCATTAAACCGCGCATACCAATAGAGTAATTCTGTTTTAATTAAATGTGAAAATTTTGTTTATGTATTGATTATTGTGTATTTTAGTACGGAACTATCATCTACTGGACTGTTATCACATTTCATTACAAATCCATGTAAATCTTCTAATAGCTTTGCTTTGCCAGTTTTTTCATCATAGAAACTAAAATTAAACATGTCTTGGTCTATTACCCCACATACAGTTTGTTCAGCCATTTCGCCATCATATCTTTGGTCTAAAGTTATCGCAATAACAGAATTTTCTTGTACTCGAGCGTCTTCAATAAAATAGATGTTTCTTGACTGGTGAGGACACCATCCACTCAAAAATGCCTCAATCATGTTTCTGTCACTACAGTCAATATCAGTTACAGGAGATAATTCAGTAGAGTAAACTTTTGCAGGATCTTCAAGTGAGTTTATTCTGGATTTTAGTTCATCTACTTCGTATTTTAGCTGAATAATTAATGCCGCAGAGGTACTCTCCGAAGGTGCCAATGAAGGAATTACGCCGTACTTTAGTTCCTGAAAGAAACTAAATATCATATGAAATGGATTTGATGGATTCTCATCAGATTCAACTGCAAATACGGTAGATACTGAAGTGACTATCCCAATGCCCAATGCTAGAACCATGACTAGTATGATTCGAGACTTTTGTCCCATAAGGAAACTAAAGGAGATATTTTACTAAAGCAGGAAGGAAAATTACCCCTAGAATGGGTTCCAGAGTGGCCAAAACATCATAAGATTTTTCCGTGCCCTAAAATCCGTACCGTTGAGGATTCTGGTTTTAAAATTACGCATATTTCATTTTTATCACATACAACTGGCTTTTCAAATTCTAAAACAAGCGGTTCAATAGATTTGAATTTTGCAGCTTTAATTTGCATTCCAATGCTTGCAAGACACATTTGGTTTTCAGCTATTGGATTTTTGTAAAATGGATTTTGTTTAAAGTCAAGTTTTATTTCTGTTTGAATGTTTTGTGATGTATCCTCACACAGATAATCGCCTCTATTTACTTCATCAACCTTAACGCCTTTTACTGATAGTCCCACTCTGGCGGGAGATGTTGCTTCTTCAACTGGATCATCGTGCATTTGAATTGATTTAATCATTACATCTTGACCGCTAGGAAATAATTTTAAATTGTCATACTGTTTTAATTTTCCTTGAATAACTTTTCCCAGGACTACAGTTCCAACTCCTTTAACATCAAAGCAATGATCAATTACAATTTTAGTTTTGCCTTCATTTGGTTTTGGGGCTATTTTGTTTATTTCTTGTTTAATATCTGAAGAGTTGACGTGTTTGTACCGTTCTAGTACAGTTCCTTTGATCATTGCAGATAATCTATTTTCGTCAACTTCGTAGGTATGACTAATAATGCCATCTGTTTTTTTTAACATGTCTAATGCTATAATTTGTTCCCCAGTAAACTTGTCTAGTGATGCAACATAGAAGATTACATATTCAGCCAAGTTTATTGCTTGGAATAGCGGTTGAATTTTATCAGGAAATCCATTTGGTACAACCCAGGTTCTAATAATATCTGATTCTTTTTTATCAAATAGAGTGACATCAGTAGAGGTTCCCTTTTTGCCAAAATCATTTGCAATGGTTTGCTCGCCTAACACAACAAAATTAATTGATTTCATAATATTTTTTATGTAAAAAGATTTCGTATTAAGCGTATTCTTCAGATTACTTTTTTTTTGTAACTAATCAAGGAGTTTGTCGCAGTACATCAATAATGAATATCAGTCCAAGCCAACATCATAAATTATTTTATTAATGATTTCATTTTCATCACCTGATTTATCAAATGAAATCAATAAAATGCCATCATCAAGAGCAAATGTAGCTCGTTTAAGATTATCATATGCCATTATCGAATATCTTAATTGACCAAGTTTTTCCTTACCTTGCGTATTTTCCATTGCCAACAGTATTTGTTTTGAGACTGAAAATTCGGTTTTGATCTCATCAAAAAAAGGTGAATGTCCTGGCTTGTATTGGGCAGCTAAAATCTGGCCATCGCTAGTAGAAATTCCTGCAAATCGTATAGTTTCATCTATCTCAAGGATTTTTTTACATTTATCCTCATTAGATACTGTAGAAAATTTGTTGTCAACTTTCTCTATTTCTTCAAATTCTCTGTTTGTTGATTCTGCTCTTAAACGTACCATATTCATTCACCAATACCGGTAAAGTCTTGAAAACAATTCAATATTGCATTTTTAATAATACATGATAATAAATGAAACTACACATTGTACACTACGTTAAGGAAAAGACTTTATCATGATACAATAGCTTGCAAATCTATGATTTTTTGCAAAAATTCGTTTTTGTTTGAACTTTTTTATAGTTTTTTTAGAAGATCCCAAGTAACCTAGCGGATTTTTTACCAAACCATCCAGTTGAGTTTGTTTTAACACTTGATCGGTAGGACAATAATAGTTTAAAATTTTATTTTTGATGATTTTTTGTAAAATTTTTCCAGATTTGTTTGGATTAGCAAAATCATTTTCTAATGAAGAGCCAAAAAAATATACACTTTCAACGATATTATTATTTTTAGAGTTTGTTGCAAGTTTTTTTATTGTACTGAGAATGACTTCGGTTCCAAGGGAATGACCAATTAATCTAATCCTAGTGTTTGGACTATTTTTCTTAAAATCAATGATAAATTGTGAAAGGTTATATCCATTTTGTTTTGCAATTTTTTGGCCAACTCGAAGTGCGTGGGCTTCAGATTTTTTAAGATGCGCGCCCTTAGTGTTAGAATCATAGCTAAATCCTATTACTGGATATACATATCCCAATTGTTTTAATCGTCTTTTAGCTAGAATGACCTTCTCAATTGCGCCTCTTTTATCATTACGCAGTCCATGAATCATAATTACAATCTCATTTTTGCCATTTAATTTTTCAAAACTTTTTTTTGGATAAAGATAGTAAGAATTATTTTTAAGTTTTATGCCAGTAGATAAATCATAATAGCCTCTAGTTGAAATTATAGGAATTTTTGCGTGAACAGACTTTAATTTAGTTTTTCTTTCCAAGTTTTTCTTTATGAGTTTTAATGTCAGAGGACTCTACCTTTGCAAACAAGGGTGTAGGTGTTCCCAAATGGTGTTCACTTTTGATTGTCATATCAGAAATTGATTGCCAGATCTGTTCTGAAACATCGCCAGACATACCTAATTGAGACCAGATTTTTTGAGCAGATTCAGGAATAAACGGGTATAACGCAATTGAGAGGCTTTTTACTGCATTTACAGATAAAAATACACAGGTGTTAGTTCCCTTTTCTTTCTTCCAGGGTTCTTTGTGTTGAAAATATTGGTTAAAGTGTGCTGAAAACTCTAGAATTTTTTTTAAGGCTCTATCTAAATGGTTTTGCTCCATTAAACTTCCTACATCGCCAGAAAAGTTTTTGATTTTTTCTTGTGCATTTTTATCTAATTCATCTAGTTCTTCAGCATTTGGAATTTTACCATCAAAACTTTTTGTTGTAAAGCCTAAGGCTCTATTTACAAAGTTACCTAGATTACCAATTAGTTCTGAATTAATTTTTGTTTCAAATGAATCCCAATCAAAATTAATATCATCTTGAGAGTATGGATTAATTGAAATCAAATAAAATCTCAAGTAGTCAGCTGGATAATGATTTAAAAATTCTTTTAGACCAATGTACCAATTTCTGCTTTTTGAGATCTTTTTTGATTGTAAGGTCAGATGTCCTCTTGTAGGAATGTAATCAGGCAATTTGTATTCTTTTCCTATTCCAATTCGCATTGCAGGCAAAAACAAAAAGTGATGATAAACAATATCTTTGCCAATAAAGTGGTAAATGTCAGCAGAATTCCAGAATTCTTTACCATCAATTCCTTTATCATTTAGAAATTTAATCGCAGATGAAATGTAAGCTAGATGATTATCAAACCAACCATAAAACACTTGACTTTTAGAACCAGGTATTGGTACTCCCCAGGAAATATCTCGTGTTATATCCCAGTCAATCAAGCCTGATTTTATCCAATTTTGTACGTACTTTTTAACATCTTTTTGAAGATGCGGTGCATTTTCTAGATATTCGCTAAGCTGCTCAGAGAAATTTTTTAGTTTGAAAAAGAAATGAGTGGTTTTTTCTTTTACTGGAGGTTGACCGCATAGTGAACAATGTGGATCCTCAATTTCTTCAGGCACTCTACCACATTTTTCACATAAATCAGAATACTGATCTTCTGCTTTACAATATGGGCATGTGCCTATCACATATCTATCTGGAAGAAATTTTTTGTCGTTATTACAATAAAATTGAACAATTTCAGACTCGTAAATATGACCAGATTCTTGCAGTTTTTTAAAAACATATTGAACAAATTCTATATTTTCACGAGAGCTGGTTTTATAGAAAAAATCAAATGCTATGTTTAAAGCAGAAAAATCATCGTAATCTCGTTTATTCCAGAATGCTACATACTCCTCAGGGCTTTTTCCCTCTTTTTCAGATTGAATAAGAATTGGCGTCCCAAAGTCATCTGATGCACAAATGTAATAGGCCTCAACACCATTTTGTTTCAAAAATCTCGTCGTAACATCTGCTGGAAGATAAGTTGATGCAACGTGGCCCAGATGAATTTCTCCATTTGAATAAGGCAATGCGCTAGTAATGATGGCTTTTTTTTGCATTCAATAATGGTTTGACGCCTAACTATACTTGAAGGTATAGCTTGAAAACTTTCCTACAGTAACTATGTCATTTGTAATTATTAATTCTAGAAAACACTCCGCACAAAACGAGAACTTTGTAAAGGCACGATGTTGAGAGATGCTCTGCGCGAAGCATTCACACTATTAAGAAAGTTTACAAATATACCAGTTAGGAACTTAAGAATATAGATTAGCTGTTCCAAGTTTTGGTTCGGTACTATGAAGTTTAGTCCCAACTGTTCATGTATTTGACTTGCTCTTTTGAGAGCTTGTCAATTTTTACATTCATTGCTTTTAATGCATCAAACGCAATTTGCACATCAATTTCTTTAGGAACAGGAATTACTTTGTTTTTCATTTTTTTATGATTTTTAAGAATATACAAAATTGCGCCTAGTTGATTTGAAAAAGATTGCGCCATAACTTCTGCTGGATGGCCCTCTGCTGCAACTAAGTTTGCAATTCTACCTTTGCCTATAAGATAAATTTTCTTCCCATTTTTTAGTGTGCATTCATCAAGATTTGGTCTAACTTCTCTTACTGATTTTGATTTTTTAAGTAAAAAGTTTGCGTCAACTTCAACATCAAAGTGACCAACATTTCCAACTATCGCTCCATCTTTCATCTTTAAGAGATGCTCTTTTCTAATTACACTAGTCATTCCTGTACACGTGATGAAAATATCACCAATTTTTCCTGCTTGTGCCATAGGCATTACATCAAAACCATCCATATGTGCTTCTAGGGCTTTTACTGGATCTACTTCTGTAACAATAATTTTTGAACCCATACCATGAAAACGTGAGGAGACACCCTTGCCTACCCATCCATAACCAACTACAACTACACGTTTTGCTGCAAACATCAAATTCATTGCTCTAAGATATCCATCAATTGTGCTTTGGCCTGTGCCGTATCTATTATCAAACATATGTTTTGTATCAGCATCATTTACGGCAATTACAGGATAGCGAAGCTTACCTTGTTTTTCAACGGCCTTAATTCTATTAACTCCTGCAGTAGTTTCTTCAGTAGCTCCTAGAATTTTTAATGATTGGTTTTGTTTTCCAAAGTGTGCCTTTATGTTCAAATCTGAGCCATCATCAGTGAGAATTTGTGGTTTATGATTTAGTACCTGTTGAATACACCAATCATATTCTTTTACAGTTTGACCAGCCCAAGCATACATGTGAATTCCTTGTGATACTAAAAATGCGGCTATATCATCTTGTGTTGTTAGTGGATTCCCTCCACATGCTGCAACTGTTGCCCCAAGCTCTTTTGCACCGATTAGTAAGACAGATGTTTCTTTTGTAATGTGTAGGCAAAATCCTATCGTAACTCCTTTAAGAGGTTTTGATTTTTTTAATCGGTTTAGTGTATTATCAAGAATTTGCATATGACTTCTTGCCCATTCATATGATAATTTTCCTTGTTTGGCTAGTTTTTTGTTCTTTATCTTACTCAATATTTCACCACAGTTGAATCGTATTATAAAATCCTATCAAACTGCTAAGAGAATCTAAATATGTAGTATTCTTAGATAATTTTTGATGGCATGGAAAAAAGTGGCCGAAAAAGGATCAATTACTGCAGGAAAAGGAAGAGAATTCACAGTAGATGATAAAAAAATTGCAATTTTTAATCAGGATGGATATCATGGAATTGATGCAATCTGTGTTCACCAAGATGGTCATATTGCACCGGGTAAATTAGACGGAGATATTGTTGAATGTCCACTTCATTTATGGCATTATAACATTAAAACTGGAAAGCTAATGGACTATCTCAAAGATGTCACACTTCAAACATACAAAGTTGAAGCAAGAGACGATGGAATCTACGTACAAGTTTAATCCCCAATCATTGGTTTTTTGTCTGTACAAAGCTGCTAGAACTTAAATAATTGGTTAAGTAGAAATTTCTTTTTAGTTAAGAGCCATTATCGCCTGAGCCAACGCCATCATCTATTTCTACAGTGATGATATTTGGTTGGGATGAAAACTCATTTGTTGCAATAGATTCAATTTCATCAAAGGCATAATCTTGTAAGGTAGTAAACCCTACAGCGAATGCTAATACTACGAAAAAAATCAAGACAACCTTTCTTGATTTCATAAATGTAGTAATAATTTTGTGCATAATAGTAAATGTGTGTTTGAATTACCCGATCTTGCTTGAATTTCACTTAGAAATGGGGATTATATGAAAAGCGCATATCATTTTGAAAAATAGCTGATAACCATAATTTTTATGTTTAACCAATCTAAAATGAAAAATAATGAATGAAGAAATTCTTAAAGAAGTTGCCAATCAAGATTATTCTGCTATAACAAAAAAAATAGAAGATTTCCTCAAGCACCAAGTTTCAATCAGCAAAACTAATGGCGTAATACTTGGATTAAGTGGTGGAATTGATTCTGCAGTAATTACATTTCTTTGTTCAAGAGTATTAAAAGAAAAAACACTTGCTTTGGTAATGCCAGATACAAAAATTTCGCCAAAAGAAGAAACCGAAGAGGCGCTAAAGATTATTGATGACCTTGGAATTGATTACAAATTACTTGATATTAATTTAATAATTTCAGAATATTCAAAGTATTTAGAACCAAATGAACGTGCATTAGGAAATTTAAGAGCCAGAGTGAGAGCAAATTTACTATACTATTATGCTAATTCTAAAAACTTGCTAGTGGTAGGTTCTAGTGATAAAAGTGAATTCCTTATTGGATATTTTACAAAATTTGGAGATGGAAGTTCAGATATTCTTCCCATAGTTTCACTTTATAAAACACAGGTAAGAGAGCTTGCAAGACATCTTGGAGTACCTGAATCAATTATCGTGAAAAAGAGTAGCCCTAACTTGTGGTTAGGCCATATTGCTGAAGAAGAAATTGGAGTGCAATATGATGAAATTGATTTAATTTTGTATTGTATTATAGATAAAAAATTATCAGTTGAAGAAACGGTTAAGACTACAAATATTGATAAAAACAGTGTTGATAAAATCTATCAATTATACAAAAGCAGCGAACATAAAAGAAAAACTGCATCAAAACTCTGATAAATTAAGGCAAAAAATATGAAGATCCAAGATACTTTAAGTAAAAATCAAAAACAGTTAGACACTTCAGGCAAAATTAGAATCTATGTATGCGGAGTAACAGTTTATGACGAATCTCATATTGGTCATGCAAGAACCATAATTGTTTTTGATGTTTTGCGCAGGTACCTTGAATCCAAAGGAGCATGGGTAGAGATTATACAAAATTTTACCGATGTTGATGATAGAATCATCAATAGGGCAAAACGAGAAAATGTACGTGCATCAGCAATTAGTTCTAGGTATATTGATAATTATTATAATGATTTTGATGATCTAAATGTAATTCGAGCAACAAAATATCCTAAAGCTACAGAACACATCGAAGATATGCAGAATTTTATTAAAAGTTTAGTAAATAAAAAAATAGCATATACTTCTAAGAATGGAGTTTATTTCTCAGTAGCAAAGTTTCCGGAATACGGGAAGCTTTCAAAGAAGAAAATTGATGAACTTTTGTCTGGAGCCAGAGTTGAAGTTGATGAAGCAAAAAAAGATCCGCTTGACTTTGCACTATGGAAGTTTTCTAACGAGGATCCCTCTTGGGAAAGTCCATGGGGTAGGGGACGACCTGGATGGCATATTGAATGTTCAGCTATGAGTATAAAATACCTAGGAGAAAATTTTGAGATCCATGGCGGGGGAAGAGATCTAATTTTTCCACATCATGAAAATGAAATTGCTCAATCAGAATCATACACATCACAACCATTTGCAAAAATTTGGATGCATGTTGGAATGATTACAATTAATGGAGAAAAGATGTCAAAATCAAAAGGAAATATCAAATCAATAAGACATGTGCTTGAAAGTTTTAGTTCAAATATAATTAGACTTTTTTGTTTATCTGGTCATTATTCAAAACCAATTGATTACTCAGAAGATTTGTTACAAGAAAATATTACAAAATGGAGACAAGTTGAATCATGTTATTATGAAATGAATCTTGCAAAGGGAAACGGTCCTACCGATGAAATTAAAAAAATAATCATAGAGTGTCAAAATGAATTTAACAGTGCATTAGATGATGATTTAAACACGCATCTTGCATTGTCTGCCTTTTTTAAATTTATAAATGAAATTAACCAATTAGTAGCTTCAGAAACAATTACAAAATCCATTTCAGATTTAGCAATTCCTATTTTTGAAAAAATGATTTACATAATAGGATTAAAAATTCCAAAAATCTCTGATGAAGAAATCAAAACAATAAATGAATTAATCAACAAACGTGAATCTCTCAGAGCAGAAAAAAAATTTCAAGAAGCTGATAGAATCAGAGACCAAATTTCTGAGATGGGAATCGAGTTAATAGACCACAAAAATAGAACCACCTGGATGAAGAAAGAAAAAATTCAATCTGAGCGTCACTGAAGCAGAAATTTTCGTTTAGTGTAACAAGTTTGCCTAAATTACAAACAATTTACTACCTAAGAAAAGAAAAAAGAGAAATCTAACAGAAAAGTATGAAACTGTTGACCATTGTTTTTTGCTTGATTTTTGGTCATAATAAAATTCTAGATTCAGGCATTGGTGGAAAATTTCCTATACATCATATAACATGTACTCAATGTCAAAAAAAATGGTTTACAAAAAAACTTGTCAGTACACATAAAATTAAATTTAAAAAATATCAAATCAAAATGAGAGCACAAGGTCAAAAAATAGTTATTAAAGCAATACACGAAGAAATCTTACTTAAAATACCAAAAGTAAATTTCTATGCATTATAAAAAGTAGATAAGATTTAGTTTGTTTTACTTACTACATATCGTTTGATTGTTAATAATGCAACTACTGGCATTACAAAATACATTCCAACGTTTAACAAAATAATTCCTATTCCATAAGTTAGAACTGTATTTTCGGTATCAATATCTACATAATTTAGAATTGAAAGAGATGTAAGTAAAGGAGTAATGGTTATCTTTACAACTTCTTTGAATATTGGATTTTGTCTTTCCCAATCAGCTATTGTTGGCGAAAACGAATAGTAAAATTTGTTAAAACCAGTCATGAATGTTTTTCCAGAACTTGTTTGAAGAAGAGAATTATCTCGCAATTCACGAAGTGATTGAACTTGTGGAGAAATTTCTGAACCATACGCAGCTGTTGCAATTAAACATCCACCTCCAGATTGTTTTTCTGCTTCACAATATCCATCCACTAGAATAGTTCCAGGTCCACAAGTGCCTATTTGTATTACAGGTTCTTCTACACCTACTGCTTCATAGATAGTATAATCAGGAAAATTTTCATCAAACCATTCTTTGTATGTTGGCTCATTGTTGTATCTATCAATATAATATTGTGGATCAAGAGTAGTATCTATGAATGACAGAATTGGTTTTGCTGATTTGTCTTCACTAAATGTTCCTGGAATTGCTAATTCTATTGCGTCTTCAATGGTATAATCTGGAAAGTTTGTATCAAACCATTCTTTGTATGCTACTTCGTCGTAGTATCTATCAAGATAATATTGTGCACCTTGTTTTGAATCAACAAAGTCTGGAACTTTGGATACAGGTTCTGTGGCCTCAGGTTGAGGAGTTACACTAGCAGTGACTGATGAGGTACTTGTACCAATTGAGTTAATTGAATATACTTTATACTGATAATTCGTACCAGTAATCACACCAGTATGAGTAAATTGGGTATTTTTTCCAACATTAGATGAAAGAATGGTATAGCTGCCATTCCCTTTCTTTACCTCAATTTTGTAGCCTGTGATTGATGTGCCCCCATCATCAGATGGCTGTTTCCAAGAGATGTTAATTTGGGTAGGGGATACCGCATTAAGAATTAACGATCTTGGAGGACCTGGTTTTTCTTTAGCTTGTGGAGGAGAGGAACTAGTCGAGGGCATCGCAGATGCTTCGTTCGAAGGACCGCTAGTACCCGCTGGATTAATTGCATAGACTTTGTATGAATATTGAGTATCAGTAGTCAGGTCTAAGTGAGAATATGTCCTAGTGGAACTATCAGTATCTTGTTGAAGAGTAATATAATTAGCATTCCCGACTTTGACATCTATTCTATATCCAGTAATTGGAGTTCCGCCAACTTTGCTTGGATAATTCCAACCAAGATTAATTTGGATAGGAGATATTGCAGTTGCAGTCAAACTTACGGGAGGACTTGAGACATTAAATTTTGATGGAGGTTCAGAGTCTAAAGTAGGAGTAGTAGTAGCAGAGCTTGAAACAGCAGAGCTAGTTCCAGTATTGTATCTTGCTTTTACCACATAGGTATATTCTTTATCAGTCGTAAGTCCAGTTACGGTATAGCTAGTTTTGGAATTACTTGTATCGGTAACTGGGTCATAGATACCAGGTGCTAATTCTTGTGATATTGTGTAACCAATAATTGTACCAAACGTTTGTGATGGCGCAGACCAGGTAAGGAGTATTGATGTAGGAGATATGTCATCAGCTTGTAAATTAGTTGGCACTACAGTGTGACCTGTTTGAGCAGATATAGTATTAGATGGGGAACTCGTGCCTTCAGAATTTTTTGCGTAAACACGATAAGTGTAAAGCGTTCCAGTAGTTAGATCAGTATGAGTATAAGTTGTTACAATACCAGTGGCAGTTAGCAGAGTATAATCTCCTGAAGAAGTTTTGAATTCAATTTCATAGCCTGTTACATC
>BFAR01000125.1 GCA_008974855.1 archaeon MnTg01 | reverse complement strand
AACTGAGAAGAATCTGAATAGGTTACATTTCCACCAAATTTTTCTGGACGCTCTACACTAATCTCATTGAATTCATGAAATATTACATTCTTTGTAATTTCTAATAGAGGATTATTGTCAGTGTTTCCTTCCTCACACCAAGCTTTTTTAATTTTTGATTTTATTTCATCATCACTATCATTAATGAAAACTCCTGAATTAGGATCTGATTTGCTCATTTTCCCAAGAATCTTTGATTTCTTTGAAGCAACAGATGGTTCTGATAACCCTGGAAGAAGTTTATGATGGACAGCTATAGGCACTTTCCATTTCATTTTTGGAAAAATTTCACGTACAAGCATATGGATTTTACGTTGATCCATTCCTGCATGAACAATATCTAGATCTAAAGAATGAATATCTATTGCCTGCATGGGGGGATAAAGTAGTTTAGCCAAATCTATTTTTTCATCGTTTTCAGATCTACCCATAATTGTCAGTGTTCTCATTGTTCTAGCAAGTGACATGTGTTTCGTAAATTTCACAAATTCAAACCAATATTCTTTTTTTGAATCATAAAGTTCAGAACCTAAAACGATTTTTATTTCTGGACATACAAGTTTGAATGCATCAGCATAATATTTTGAAACTCTAGAAATTGTATCCCAATCCCCTCCTAACTTATCATTAATGAGGGTGTGCCAATCTGCCAAAAAAACTGTACAATTTATTCCAGCTTTGATAAAATCATTAATCTTAAAGCCAGTACTTATCAAACTACCTAAATGTAAAAACCCAGAAATTTCTAAACCAATGTAGTGTTTTGGTTGAGAATTTGTTTTTAATAGCTCTAATAATTCATCTTTAGTTACTATTTCTTCTGTTGGTGCTTTTGCAATTAAATCTAATCTTTCTGTAACGTCCAAACCAAAACATATTTGAAATATAAGCCTATAAAGTTACGCATCTAAATTCTTTCTTGGCTTTGTACTAAGATAAAATGCATGTGAACTAATTATAAATCCAACAAGGAACATTTTTGTTGCAAAGATAAGATTCCATGGTCTATCTGGATCTGGATAGGCAACAACTAACAAATCAATATCAGGCACCTGACCATTTACAAATCCGGCAGTAATTTGTGCATTAAGTACTGTAAAATTATACAATACTTCGTACAGACAAATAATTGCAAAACTCAATAACATTAGTTGTAACAAAGCCATTTTCCAAGTCATTACTTTTGTTGTTCTCTTCCATCCAATTCTTGTAACACAATACCAACCAATTATGGTAGAGAAAAAAAGCCAAGTAGTAAGTTTTGCAAAATTCTCAAAAGGAACTTCAGTTGTAACTAATACTTCTCCCATAACATATGTTCCATTTTCTTCCCATTCAACGTACATTGCATAAAATCCATATGCAGTAATTGATAACATTATGAAACCACATACATAGAATATGTAAAGAAAAATCTTATACCCAGTATCGGTTTTTTGTAGATGACGGCGTTCCATTAATGTCGTTTGCCTGAGAAGGAGATATAAAAATTCATTGAAATTTTAAATGAGGTTTATTAAAGTAATTGATATCAAATCGGCTATATGAATATTCTAGGAAATATTCTTGGAGAAGTTTGCAAGACTCTTTTCCCCATACCTGAAGAAGTCTATTTTGGAAATTCAAAATCTCTAATTGCTATATGTGTTTTATCAAGTATTCCCTTGTTGAAAGAAATTTCAAATTCTGAATTAATTAATAATATTTCATTAGTGGGTAGATTACTTTCTGAAAATAAAGGAATTGATTCAATCATTCGTCATGTTAATTCAAATTCTAATGTAAAAATTATAATTATTTGTGGAAAAGAAGGACGGGGCCATAATCCTGGCTCTTCTCTCATTGCTTTGTACAAAAATGGTGTAGACAATGATGGGAGAGTAATTAATTCTCATAGTCCTCATCCTTTTCTTACTGTTTCAAAGACTGAAGTAAAAAAATTTCAAAGTAGAATCAGAATAATTAATAAAATTGGAACTACAAACTTTGAAGAAATTTCTTCACTTGTCCGCTCAATACAAAATTAATATCCGTTTTTTTGCCTATCTCTATTAATTTGATTTTTTCTTTTGTATTGTTCTAGAATATCCTCAGGAGATAAATTCAATTCAAGGGAAGCTTGGACTACAAAATGCCAAATATCGATTAATTCTTCTCGAGCTTCTGCTTCATTAAATTGGCTAGGTTTTTTCCACCACTTCCAATTAGTAGTTCGTTGTAATTCAACTGATTCGTGTATTATTGCAGTACATAAAGCGGCTACTCTTCCTTCTACATCGGTTGGATATCGATCCAGATTCATCATATTAGACAGACCTTTTTGAAGAGCAAAAATTGAATCTAATCTATCTTCGGAAACTTCTTGTGTCAATTTTTCAAAATCTTTAACGATTCTAAGAACTTAAAGGTTTCAAAAACGAACCATTTTCTCATACTGTTTAATTCTTTTTGAAATATCTGATTTTTTAATATTTAATAAACCAGCTAAACCATATTGTTCTACTGAAAAAGATCCTAAAATGTTCCCATAAATTATTGCTTTCTTAATTGTTGAAAGATTAACGGTTTTTTTACTTGCTAAATATCCTATCATAGCACCTGCAAATGAATCGCCTGCACCTGTAGGATCTACTATATCTTCAAGGGAAAAAGCAACTGATGGAAAAATCACATCATCATAAAAAAGAAGTGAACCATGTTCTCCTTTTTTTATAACAACATACTTGACTCCCCAATTCATTATCTTTTTTGCACATTTTATCAAATTATGTTCTTTTGTTAGAAGTTTAGCTTCTTCATCATTGATTACCACTGCATCTACAGCTTTAATCATTTTTATTACTGAAGATTTTTTGTTTGCAATCCAAAACTCAATAGTATCACACATAGAAAATTTTACTTTATCAAATTCCTTAATTATAGCAGAATTTTGGTCAGGATCGTTATTTGCTAGATAAACAAATTCTGATTTTTTATAAACTTCAGGAACTTTGGGTTTAAAATTTCTTAAAACATTAAGTTCAGTTTTAAGTGTGGTTCTTGTACTAAGGGTCTCATCATACTTCCCATCATAATGAAATGTCTTTCCTTCATTGATGGTAAGACCTTGTAGATCTAGGTATCTAGAAAGAATACGGTGATATTTTTTTGGAAAATCACTTCCCGCTACTGCTATAAGACCAGGTTTTACAAAATAACTTGCAGATATGCTAGCAAAGGTAGCTGCACCACCCAACACTCCTTTTAACACTTTATTTGGAGTTCGTATTGTATCAATAGCTACTGAACCAAAAACTGTTAACATAATTTTTTTAAATTAATTTTGATGTATAAATTCTCTTGCTTGCTCATCTGAGGGAAAATAAATAAAAGGAATCTCTAGTGAAGTAAAAAAAACATCATATTTTGTAATACCACTAATTTTAACAGTTGAAGATTGATATTCTTCCATCTTAGATTGTTCATCTTTTTGATAAATTCCATTTACAGTAACTTTACTCATAGAAGATAGAAGAAAGGGTTCAAGTACACCATCAGCAATTTTTTTATCTTCTATAGTAATAGTAAAATCAGTTTCACCAGCATTTAGGACTAAAAAAGAAGGATTGTCAAACTCTAATTGAACATTATATGTAGAAACTGAATCATTTTTTTCTAAAAATTCAGTTTCTGTAACAATAACACCAATATTAGATGCCGCAATATATTGAGAATATCCAAAGAGTCCTATTCCTAGAAATAGTATCACAAGACTGGCTTTCTTTGAGGTTCTCATAAAATTCCTTCTAAAAATTAGCTTTTTAAAACAAGAGGGAAAAAAACCAGATAATATGTCTAAAAGTTTTGATATCTTCTTAAAGCTACTTAGAGCTAACAGAATAAATCGATTCTAGCCTCACAAAAAATAGATGGCTAAAATAAAGCTAAGATTTGGGGAAAACGAAATTGAGATCGAATCTAGAGATTTTTATGTTGATAATAACACCTTAGGTAGTGTCATTGATAGTGTTACGACACATATGGAAGAAAATAGAGCTAGAATAATCACTTCTAAAAAAACTTTTGAAAAACCCACAGGTAATCAAAAAACATTTCAAACCAATGTAAACTATCTACGAACACTTGAAAATATTGAAGTCCACGAACCCGAATTTGATTCTCCTATCCCTATATTTGTTGAAGAAATCAAAGATAAGATCAATTTCTTAGAAAAGAAATCATTTTTTGACCAACCAAGAACTGTATCTGATACGGTAAGTGAACTTAGAGAATATGGTTGGTCAGCAAGTACACTTCTTGTATCAAAAGTATTAGTTAAGATGGCATTCAATAAAGAAATTTTAAAAAATTCTCAAGATAAAAGAAGCTATTATTTG
>BFAR01000124.1 GCA_008974855.1 archaeon MnTg01 | reverse complement strand
TAGAATTTCTAATATTAGTTGCAATTCTTATTATATTTTCAAATAATTTATTCAAAACTTTACCAGATGTTTTATCAGTTTGAGCATTTGAAACTAATTCCTTAATTTCATCAAGTATTTCTTCTCGCCCCACAACTACTGATTCCAAACCAGTTGCTAATCTAAGAAGATGAAAATAGACATCTGCATCCCTATACACTTCTAGAGTTTGGTCAAAATGTTCTAAATCATATTGACTTAATTCTGTTAATGATTCCCAGGTTTTTCGAATTTGATTGATAGTAAGATTTTTTCCTTCACTTCTTCTTGCATCTGGGATGTCTCCTTTATCACGATTAACAACCATAAACACTTCAACTCTGAAAGGGTTCTGAATAATAATACATTCAGAAACATCAGAAATTTTCATAAAAGTTTCAGATGCTACTTTAATATCTTTAAACGAAAAACTTTCTATTTTATAAATTGGTATATTTTTGAAAACAATTCTTGCATTAATTATGTCAAAATTTTTTCCACTCAATTCATATCACCATCATACTCTTAATTTTGCTCTTCCACCTTTTGCTGTGCGAAATACATTCATTCCGATGTAAAAATTTTCAAATAGACAATCAAGAGTTTTCAAATCCTCTTCAGCTTGTTTAATTTCTTGCTCACTTGAATTAGGATCACTTTGTAAGCGTTGAAGTCTTTGTTGTATCTCATCTCTTTGATTTTTAATTCCAATTTCATAATTTGATGTTCCGTCAAACTCTGGACTAAGCATATGCTCTGGCAAGTATTTTGGAGTCTGATCTGTTGGAATTTCCACTTGTCTTGAAATCTCTTGTTCTTCGTCTTGAGAAAGTATAGGTATTTTTGGAGCTCTGCCTAGTTTATCTAACCAAAATTCAGGTTCTCCCATTTCTCGTCTAAAAATTTGCTCTACTCCTCGTTTATTGGTAAAAGAATCTCCTGGTTCAGCGACTACCACTTCTGCAGCTGCGGCTTCATATTCTTTTTTTGCTGCTTCTTCAACTGCAGCTTTGGCCACGTCTAATCTTGCAGCTGCAGCTTTTGCTTCTGCTTCTGCAATTGCTGCTACTTCTGAGGTAGTTAATGCACCTTTTGATAATTTTGTTTTGGATTTCTTTTGAGGAGTTGTTTTTTCTGATTTCTTAGATTTGGACTTTGATTTAATTACTTTAGGTTTTCCACGTTTCTTTTTTTTTCCTTCCCCTGTGCCTTCCTTATCCAACGCCATTACCTAAATCATGTTAAATTTTAAGGTTTTAGGACACATTCTTAGGAAAATGGGATCAGAGTTTTGATTTTTTTTAAAAATTATGCTGTTCTGGCGATTTCTCGTGAAGGATGATTTGTTATATCTTTGTGAATGAGAGCGTGTAATTCTTGCTTAAATGTCAAATCACATCTGTAGCATTTCCAGTTTAATGCGCTCATACAAGTAAAATAACAATTTTTGCATATAATGTTCACGTAGAAAAGATCAGTAGGATCTAAATACTAATTATAGAATTGATTTGTGATTGGAACTGTCGCCAAACAACAACCGTTTTTGGCCTTAAGTTTCAATTTTTAAGATTAAGTATAGAAAATTTCTTTTTCACAGATTTCTGATAAACATCAAAAGGATTTTCAGTTTCATTACATTTTCTACAGATACATAATTGTGATACTGTTTTTAGATCACAATCATCAATATATTCACATTTAGAACATCCTGCTGGCCCTCCACAAACAATACATGTGAGTTCATTTACTTCAGCACATTTTTCGTGTTTTACTCCTAATCCTTTAGCCCAAAGTCCTAATTCATTTACTTCTATTTTCTTGTTACAAACAATACATGTACCAGGAAATTTCATTGAAATTTTGCGCCAGCTCATGATAAGTTTTCAATCTCCTTTTCTAAAATATCACCAAAGTTTTCTTCCAAGTCAAAATTCATTTTTTTATTTTTCATACAAAAAATAATGTAAGGTAGATAAATTGCTGCAAAAGTACTTCGTGATATATGCATACTTTTGGCAAAAATTGTTGCTAATGCTTTGATACTTTTACCATCCCAGCGAATTCGATTAAGCAATGGCCATGATAAATTGTATTGAGAATATCTAATCATAGAATCTTTTTGGAATAATCCAATTAGGATTTCATCAAGATATCTTAACAGTCGCCATTCTTGAGTTCTCATTATCTTACCAAACAGCATATCTGCTTCCGATAAAACTTGTAACATTCTATCCATCTCACTTTTTGAAATGCCACTAGTTATCACGCTTGAATAAAATGCGTTGATTTTTTCTCGTGGATCTATACGTAATGAATAAAGAACACTTCGAGCTTCATCAATTGAATTAGCCTTAAAAAATGCATTAATTCCTGATTCAATATCTAAACTTTCAAAAGATTTTTCGGTGGCAGGTTCAAATCCTGTTACCAAAGCTTGTGTAGTGTTAATCATTGATCTTAAATCTCCGCGTGACTCACTAACAATTTTGATTAAACTACCAGGACTTAGTTTAGCACCCTCTATTTTTAGAATTTTTTTTAAATACAATTGAACTAATCGTGGGGGTAAAGGACGTAGATGAATAGTCTTTACCACCTTTTTGATACTTTTCATTTTTTTAGAAAGTTCTGAATTTGCAGCTAAAATTATTGGTATTGTAGGTTCTTTTAGAATTTTTATTAGTGCTTCAGCTCCTCCGTAATCGGATCTTCCAAAAATTCCATCGACTTCATCAACAAAAATCATTGGACGGCCAAGGATGCTAGTATTACCTAAAATAGGATTAAGAATTTCTTGAATACGATTTTTGTTTCTAACATCACTTGCATTAAGACTAATCATGTCATACCCAAACTGTTTTGCAGCAAGATTTGCAAGAGTAGTTTTTCCAATTCCTGGTGGTCCAACGAGTAAAAGTGGCCTTGTTCCCTTTTTCCATTTTCCAAACCATTCAACAAATGAAGCTCTGGTATCTTCATTTCCTACCATATCAATAATGCTTTGAGGCCTGTGTTTTTCTGACCACATCAAGATAAATCACTTTGGAAGATTTTCAGAAAGAGTTGACCATATGTTTGCTTTCTGCAACTGATTATACCAAAATTGGTTATAATGCTCCACTGTAAGAAAAAGAAATTCCAAAAATTCTTTGTGCGAAAATTTATCTGGTAAAAGATCAAGTGCAAGTCGTGCATCACTAAGATAGAGTTTACTTTTTTCCAATGTTAATTCAAATCCTTTCTTTACATCATCTGCAAGAAGTGAATAATAAAGAGGCCATGAAGGAATTTTGATAAATTTATTTTTTATAGTGTCTTCAATTTCGTTTCCACATCCTACACCTTCAGCTGCTCTAGCCAGTCCTAGATAGAAAATCTCTCCTAAGGGTCTTTTGGCAAGCGCCATATTTCTTCCAGCAGTACCCATAACAGCTCGATATTTTTTATAACATTGATTCATTTCTTCCTCTGTAATAGAAAGAGGTTTTGTTTTTAGTTTAGCATCAATATATTGACCTACTCTTGCATCTTTGAAACCATCTTCAAATTCTTTTAGAACTTGATCTCCTCCTTTTGAAATTTTATCTCTGGCTAGTTTCAAGATATAAGGATTCATCAACTTGTAATCGTCAAGATAATCAAGATCTTCATCTTTGTCAATAATTCTATCCATCGGTTCACTAAGATCAATTGCTATAATATGACCATCAACCAAATTTTGTCGCATTTTTGGATCGTGATTTCCTGAAAATTCAGCTGCTGCATCATAAAGTGCATTAAATACAGGGAATGTCATTTTTACAAAATTTGAATTTAGTATTCGTAAAACACGATCTTTGAGAATCTCTTTATCCTCAAGTTTTGATTTAATACCTTCAATTTGGGATTCTTGTAAAATAATTTCTGTAGAACCTACTTCTTCACCAAATTTTTTTTGTGTAGAATTTGGAGAAGAATCTGCTTTAATTTCTCTTAGTAAATCATTGGTAAATCTTTCTGCAAAATTTGGAAATTCATTTTCAGCTTCTTCTTTGTATTTTTTGAATAGCTTGTAGCCTTTAGATTTGAACAATCCTTGTTTGATAATTTGTTTTCCAGGTTTTGTTGTCATTAATGCTTCTTTACTAACAACTGATTGATCCTTACCACTCACACACGCTCAACTCCATTCTCGTTATTTATGCTTTCAAATAATTTTTTATTCTTTCACTTAAATTACGAAAAAAAAATGAAATTGAATATGGAAGTAATTGATATTCTCAAAGAAGCCTCAAAACGGGTTTTTAAAAATGTGAAAGACTTAGCTGGAACAAGTGAGGCTGCAGGAGATTTTGGAAGAGGCGCAGGTGGAGATATTTCAAGAAATATAGATATTGTAGCAGAAAAAACAGTTATAGATTATCTTAAGGAAATTTCCTTTGAATGTATTGTTCTTGGTGAAGAATGTGGGCGCGTAGAACTATCAACTAGTCCTAAAGGATTTGTAATAATGGATGCCATTGATGGTTCCGCAAATGCAGTTAGAGGGCTTCCGTTTTTTTGTTGTTCTCTAGCATTTGCTACTGAGAATAAAATTAGCTCAATTACTGATGGGGTAGTAACTGATCTTACTTCTGGAGATGTATATTGGGCATCAAAAGGTAAAGGTTCTTTTTTAAATGATAAGAAAATCCATGTGCAAGAAAGTGAACCCGTCTACAGAATAGTTGGAGTCAATCTTTCAGGAGCAACTCATGAACAGGTGGAACGATTACATCCTGTATTTAAAAGTCCTAATCATACAAGACACTTTGGTGCTAATGCACTTGAAATGGCCTTATTTGCAAGAGGTTTAATTGATGTTTTTATCGACATTAGAGAAAAAATTAGAGTTCAGGATATGGCAGCTGGATATTTGTTGATTAAAGAAGCTGGAGGTCTAGTGTTAAATGATAAATTAGAACCATTGGATGGAGATCTTAGTTATCAAACTAGATTATCATTTATCGCAGCAGCTAACAAAAAAATACTAAATGATGTTTTTTCCGAGATAAAAAAATAAAGCGCCCTCGGCGGGATTTGAACACGCGTCTCAGCCGTGACAGGGCCGAATTCTAGACCAGACTATACTACAAGGGCTTAGTTTTTCAAAATGAATTTGCTAGTTTAAAACTTTCCTTCAAAACAAAAAGTCCCATAAAAGACTAAATTATCCACCTCTGGCTAGTTGGCAGAGGGTCTGTGGCGCAGCCAGGTAGCGCACCGGACTTTTAATCCGGTTGTCGTGGGTCCGAATCCCACCAGACCCGCATTCATTTAGATCCTTTTTTCGGACTCGTGTACCTAGGGAAGCTAAAACGTGTTTCGATTTTCTCAATAGAATGAGCAGTTCAATAGAACCATGAATCCTAGCTTCAGATTGACACCAGAGGATATCAAGATAAGACAAGAGGATGCACTAGAGCAGTTCTACTCTGGAATAAAGTCAGAACAAACAAAACGTACACTGGGGGGAAATCTCAAATATTTTCTGCTAATCGTCTGCTCTGATCTTTTAAAAGGTGACTATAAAATGCGAGCTCAACAGTTTGTCGAAATGACAAGAGATGATCAAAAAAGGGCAACTGGAATTGTCATGGCCTATGTTAAACACCTAGCCTCAAGAACTGCCCTTGAAAAAAGTCATCCAAATTACATCAAACCCTCATATGTCCCAAACAAGATAAAACCAATTCAAAAATTGCTTGTTATGAATGAGCTAGGACTGCCCTGGAAAAAGATTCGCACCCTCTATCCTGAAATTGACAATGCCACTCAGAGCAGAGGTTACACAAGAGATGAGATCAAAAAAATGCTAGAGTTTTCAGATGGGGTTGATACAGACTTTATTATTTTAGCTTCAAGTTCTGGTGGCCTAAGAGTTGGAGCATGGGAAGATCAAAGATGGGAAAACATCAAACCAATCTATGAGATAGATGGAGAGTACAACATTGAAGAAAAACAGGGCAAAGTTGTTTGTGCAACAATGACAGTCTACAAGGGAACATCCTGGGAGTACCAATCTTTGATATCAATTGAGGCCTGGGAGAAGCTCCTTGCATACAAAAAGATCTGGACTGGAATAAGGCAAAGGACGCCAAATGGAGACGATCCACTTTTGCTTGCACAAAACTACAAGAAAAAACCACTAACTGTCATTGGTGTCAAATCTAGAATTGCCACCTTGCTTGAAAAATCAGGACTAAGAACGCCACTGACAGAGGGCAAAAGGCTGCATGATGTTCCAGCAACTCATGGGTTTAGGAGATACTGGAACAAGGTGATGATGCAGACTAAAAGAAAAAAGGGAACATTATCGGCTCTAGTGACAAAGGAGTATTTACTTGGACACAAGGGACTAGTCAAGACAGACCGGAACTATTTTTGGGTGGATATTTTAGAGCAGGTTTCAGAATATTTGGAGGCAATGCCAGAGCTAATGATTAGTGATGAGACAAGACTGCGGCAAAAGCTAGAGGCCCAAATAGAACGATCAAAAAATCTGGAAACAGCAAACGAAAAACTACAAGGGGCAGTGCAAAAAATCTCGGAGCTTGAATCCAAGGTTCGACGGATGGAGCAGTACCGTTCTAGTTAAAGA
>BFAR01000123.1 GCA_008974855.1 archaeon MnTg01 | reverse complement strand
GTAAAACTCGTCACATTATGAAAAAAAATAATTTAATATTTTTTACAAGTATATCACTGATAGTATTTTTTATCATTCCAGTTCAATATAGTTATGGTCATGGTTGGGGATTAGATACAACTACAATTGATGTAGATGGAAGAGACATTTCTATTTCAGTTGAAATCCCACAATATTTTGATGAATCAGAAGATAAGGTAATTACAATTACTGCTATTGATAAAGAAACAAACCAAAATGTAAAAAATGTTACATTTTTAATTGGATTATCTCATAATAATCAAATTATTTTGAGACATTATTTTTTTACTCCTGATGGTAGTCTGTTAATTAATGTAATTCCTACTGCTGCACCAGTAACTAAAATAACTGCAGAAAAAGATTCACTACTAGATGCTTGGTATGCAACTGATTCCCAACCTATTCAATTAGAAGGACCCATTTTTCAATCAGGTGGATTATTTAATTTTGAAATTGAATTAAGAACTATTGATGAACCTACAAACATTGTAGAAGATTTGGGAGTTTATTCTGTAGATGTTAGTATGATAGAAACAGTGGATTATAAATTTCAAAGTGCAGATAATAACTTAATTGATTTTAAATCTAAATCATATTTTGACAAGTTATCCAAATTTAATTATGATTCAGAAAATAATAAAGTAACATTTGAAATGCCTTTTGATTGGAGTGAAAAAACTGTTTCACATATTCCTGTTGTTCATACAGAAGTACATTTTCCTAAAGATTTTGTAGATTTGTTTAGTCCTAGCTATACTGGAAAAATTAATGGAATAGATTTATTCAAATCTAACGTAATAATAGACGATTATACCGTAGAAGACGAAAGAATTGTACATTTTATACTTCTTCAAGATCATCTGCAATATCTTAAACAACAGCAGAAAAAGAATATGGATGAGCTTCCTAATACAATGTTATTTTCCCTTCAAGTAAGTGACAAAGCAGGATTTCCAATGAACGCAATGACTAGAGATGAACAATTTCAAGTTGATCTTTCATGGGACCCTATAGAAATAGAACCTGGAAAAAATACGAAATTTATTTTTACAATTCGTGATGCAGCTACTGGAGCGCCTTTGAGATTATCAACATATGACTTTGTAATTATACAAAATAATATTGAAGTCTATAGAACATCTGGAAATGCAGAAGTAGGTGGACAATTTGAGGAGTACACTTTTGAGGAATCTCAAACAGGACCAACGGTAATTAGATTTGAAAATATTCGGGGTACTGATTCTGAAACTGAGTTTGGTTTGGTTGTTGTGCCAGAATTTGGATGGCTTGCCGTGTTAGTTTTAGCTACAGGCTTATTTTCAATGATATCAATTACAAAGAAATTTTTAAAATTTGATTATTGAATAAGAGAGTCTATTCGTCTTTTATCTCTAACACTTTTTACAAAAAATAACGATGTTGCAATTATCCCCATTGAAATTAATGGCGAAACAAGTTCAGTATATTTTATTCCATTATTTTTAGTTTGCAAATCTGTTAAACCTAAACTTGGAATCTCTGAAATTTTTATCACACCTAGTTTGTTACCCTGTTGTTCAACAAACCATATATTTTCTTCATCATCAGATGTAATAAATTGTACAAATGATGTTTCTGTTGGCACTTGTATCTCTATGAGATTATCATTATGTGGATCGTAAACTCCAATTTTATCTATAGCGTGTTGTGCAAACCAAATGTTACCAAATCTATCTTCAGTCATTCCAAACGGTAAAGCTTCAGGATCCAGAACGCTTATTCTTTCAAATGTTTCAAGAACGGTATTGAATTTTAGAAGAGCAAGACCCGTATGTGCAGTAATCCATAATGTTTCTTCTTTATCAAAATAGAGAGCCTCTGGTGATTCAATAGGATTTTCTGGCGTGAATTCTTTAATTTTTCCTGATTCTGGATTAATTACACCAATTTTTCCTGCTTGAGATTCAGTAAACCAGATATCTCCTGATGAATCCCTCAATAATGCAAATGGACCTCCTGATTCTGTAGGTATGGGATATTCATCAAAATTATCAGTATTTTGATTATATCTTAGTAACATGTTCTTGTCAAAAAGTGAAACCCAGATATGGTTATCAAAATCTGACTGTAAAGAAATTGGAATGGCTTCTGTCGGAAGAGAGATAGTTTTAATTTCTCCAGTTTCTGGAGTAAGGAAACCTATTTTGTTATTTGGAGTATCTGTAAACCAAACCTTTCCATCATTATCTAGAGTCAGAACAATTGATGTTAGTCCTTCAAATTCAAATGAGTTAAACTGTTGATCATCAAGTGTAAACTTCCACAATCTTGGTTTTGAGGGATCACTAATCCAAATTGTATTATCTCCATCATATATGGGGTAAAGTGGTGAAGCATCTACTGGAAAATCATATTCTATTAATTCAGTTTTTAATTGTGTAAGTTTTGGTTTAACTGTTAATTCAAGTGACACAGCTTCATTTACAGTCTGAGTTCTTTGTGCCTCAATCTCAACTTGCCATTTTCCAGAAAATCCGAAAGTTAGATCTCCTACATATTGTACTACAGATGTGTTTTCATCTTCTATAGGAGTAATTGGAATTATTATTGGTGCAATGTTTCGTTGTGGATTAGAGATCTTTATTTTAAGATCATTCATGTCCCTTAATGAATTTCCTTCAAAATCTAAAACATTTACACTAATTGTATTTTGACCACTACTAAATGGATTAATTGAAACATCAAACTTTGCATTTTCAGAAAATTCAACTGTTTGAAAACCATAAATAATTTCTTGGGCTTGTACTTGTTGAACTTCTCCTGCAGGAAGAGTGCCATTAGTTAACAGTGCAACAATACCAAGTAATGCAATTCCTAAAACAGTTTCAATTTTTAGAGAGCGTCTTAATTTTTTATGAACAGTAATTGAACCAGTTTTAAGATTTTTTTCAGCCTTTTTTTGAACACTAAACTGTTTATAGCCACCTAATATAACCATCATAGACGCAATAGCAATTTTTGCTAGTATTAGATTTCCATATGTAGATTCTAGAAGCAATCCAACATCACTTTCTAAGAACCATAAAAGAGTTGGTCCTGATATTATTATAATTCCAATGGATATTACAATCATTATTGAAAACTTTGGAAGTACTGCAAGGGAAAGCAGTTCCTTCTTTTTATCATCTAGAACTGAAAATGTAGGTAGGAGAATGAAACAGAAAAATATTATTCCACCAATCCATACTGATGCTACAAGGTTGTGGATATAGTCCAAAATTAGTGCAGG
>BFAR01000122.1 GCA_008974855.1 archaeon MnTg01 | reverse complement strand
TGTATTAATAGATCAAGAAGGATACAAATCTGGGAAGATTAACGTAATAGCTGATTGATTTATCTAGATAACGCTGCATCAACTCCAATTCACAACGAAGTACTAGAGGAAATGATCCCTTTTTTACAGGATCAATTCGGCAACCCTTCTTCAATTCACAAATATGGCAGAACTGCACTAAGAGCAATTCAAAATGCAAGAAAGCAAATAGCTTATTTGATAAATGCTGAACCAAAAGAAATCCTAATTACTTCAGGTGGTACTGAATCGAACAATACGGCACTCTTTGGAATTTCTCATGCAAAAAAAGGCAATCACTTGATCATATCTTCTATTGAACATGATGCGATATTGGAACCATGTAAAACACTTGAAAAAGAAGGATTTGAAATTACCTACATTCCTGTTAATGACACAGGTTTAGTTAATCCAAAAGATATTGAAAGTTCAATTTCAGGAGAAACTTGTCTTGTAAGTATAATGTTTGCAAATAATGAAGTAGGTACAATTCAACCTATTCAAGAAATATCTAAAATCTGTCATCAAAAAAATATAGTTTTTCATTCTGATGTAGTACAGGCAATTGGCAAAGTAGATTTGGATGTGAAAAAACTAGGTATTGATCTGTTATCCTTATCTTCTCATAAAATTAATGGACCAAAAGGCGTAGGTGCTTTATACATCAGAAATGGGATTGAAATTCAACCTTACATTTATGGTGGAGGGCAGGAACGTGGGATGAGATCTGGTACAGAAAATGTTGCAAGCATTGTAGGATTTGGAAAAGCCTGTGAACTTGCAAAAGAAAATATGCAAAAAAACATTTCTTATATGAAAAATCTTCAAAGAAATTTAATCACTAAAGTAATGAATGAAATTCCCCATGTCACATTTAATGGACATCAACAAAAAAGAATCCCAAATAATGCCCACTTTACATTCCTTGGAGTAAATGGGGAGGATCTTATTATCAAACTAGATGAAAATGGAATTGCTGCCTCTACAGGTTCTGCATGTTCAGTTCATATTCAAAAAGAATCTCATGTTCTCAAAGCCATGGGATTTTCTCATGATCAAATAACTGGCTCACTAAGGTTAACTGTCGGAATATTGAACACTGATTTAGAAATAGAAAAAACTGTAGATATATTAAAAATAGTTGTAAAGGAACTCAGAGCCTTTTCCCCTCTCAAAGATAAATATGGTTTTTAATTAGAAATTTGATTTAGATTTTAATTGGAATTCTGTATTTTGATGATAGGAATATTGTTGAAACAATTCCAATAACTAGAATAATCATTACTATACTCCCAAATTCAGGAATCACAAACGTGCCAATTATTTCAATATCTGAATCTCCTTCTTCGAATTCGATGGTAATTGTTCTAGAATCTGCATTAGTTGAAATTTCTCTATATGGAACTTCAATACCATCAATTAGAATGATAAAATCATCATCTTGGCCATCCATTATCGTTGCATCAATTGATTCACGCGGAAGTTCCAATGTTATAGCTCCATCATCATCTGTTTCTAAAATTACAATTAAAGCAAAAATCTCTGAATCAACTATCATCTCTTTTACTGTTGCACCCCTAACCGTATAATCTATATCAAATGTACCATAACTTCCTGCGTCTACTTCAAAAATATCTGTAGTTTCTATTAATGTCTGTTTACTATAAAATTCAAAACCAGTTTCAATTGTTGAAGTTCCATAAAATGCTCTAACAATGTAACTCCCATCTTTTTGCCATAGTGGACCTTTGGCAATGAAGGTATGCGCGTAATTACCATCTTGTGCTATTTCAACTTGAGCAATGTCTACCAAATTTCCTTCACGAAAAATTTGAAGAGTTATTGGAGTGCCTGAAATAATTGATGTAACATTTCCAGAAACTACAATTGTATCTCCTTCTTCATATGCATTTTGAGAGGTTTCAACGAAAATTAACTGACTTTGTGCATATGCGGTCATTGACGTAACAAATAATGCCGATATCACTAGTGAAAATATGAAATATCGTTTCATTAATCCATCTGATATTTCAATTGTATATTTTCTTTACTAATTAATTGTTAATTAAAAATAAAAAATGAAAAAGATGGAGATTTTAGTATCTTTGTAATACGTTCAATCTTGTTCTTGAAGTTACAACAATTATTGATATAATTGCGACTACAAGAATTAGTGCTGCAATTGTGCCAAACTCTGGGATTGCGAAGGTACCAATGATTTCTATCTCGGTAGTTCCAGCAGGGAAGTCAACAGTTACTTGGTTTCCATTAATCTCTACGTCATCCCATTCTTCACCATCTACAAGGACCATGAAGATACCTTTGATTGCATCTGTGGATGGATTAATAGTAAGTGTTCCATCCATCCCTAAACTACTAATCTGTACTGTTAGAGAATTACTTGTTGCACTAAAGACTGCACCAGATACAATTCCATTACCTGTGATAGTGTATGGAATGCATGTTCCGCTTGCAGATAATTCGCCTGGGCCACATCCGGCACCAATTCTGTCAATTCCACCAGTCAACGCAATTAGAGCTCTGTTGTTTACTTCTTGATGTCCGTATGTTACTTTGATAGTATAGGTACCGTCGTATTTCCAATTTTCACCTGCAGTATTTAGCGTGGTTTTCCATGTTCCATCACTAGCAACGGGGATTTGGGCTATTGTAATTCTGTTGTTAAATGGTGGTGGACCAATAACTATTAGGCCTATTTCAGTACTAGATCTAATATTTGCTACTGTACCTTCCACAACAATCACAGAATTATGATCGTATTGAGCTTCATCAGTCCAAATGGTAATTGGTATATCATTTTGTAGTGATAAATTCTGTTTTACGTATATATCATCACCACCACAATCTGGGCAAGCTTCCTCATCGAAAGTTCCCGCATATACCGTTGAAGTTGACGTTGCAAATACTGCGGCTATTATGGCAATTGCCACATACGACGTACGTGTATTCATCTTGTTTGCGGTTGAGTAAAATGACTATTTATGTATATTTAAAAAATGAAAAAAGATGAAGATCTTAGTATTTTGGTAAGATGCTTAGTTTTGTCTTTGAAGACACTGCAATTATGGATATGATCGCAATTGCCAGAACAAGTGCTGCAATTGTTCCAAATTCTGGAATCACAAAGGATCCAATAATCTCAATTTCTTCAGCTCCATCTGGGAAAGGAATCGTCAAAGTCCTATCAGTAGAGGTTGTTGTTTCATCAAAGTCTACCTCTTCTCCATCAATTAGAACGAAGAAAGTATCTTCACTTCCATCAGGACCAATAGCGTCAATTAAATCTCTTGGTAATGTAATGGTTAATTCTCCATCACTTGTTGTAGAGATTCCAATGATTAATGAATTTGCTTCATCATCGGGAGTAACGCTAAGGACATTGCCTCCAGTAATTGAATAGCTTAGCACAAAACTGGTTCTATCCACACCTATAGTTGGTCCGGAAGGTCCACCAGTTGAACCGCCACCAGGGCCACCAAACTGAAATGTTATCTCAGTTGATCTGTTTGGACTACCATATTGGACATATACAGTATATTCGCCTGTAGATTTCCAAAGTGGTCCACCACTGGATAATTCTATGCCAAAAGTCTTGTCGGCACTTACATCAAGTTGTTCAATACCTACAACATTGCCATTAGCTGCAATAACTCGTAGAGTAATTGGAGTACCTGAATAAAGCGCACTAACTTCACCAGAGATTACTATAACATCCCCATTGCCATAAGATTCCTTATCTGTTGTAACAATTACGGATTCCCCTGGTCCAAACTTATCTGGTATTTGTGCAAAAGCTGATCCTCCCCCAATACTTGCAATAAGAATTGCAAACAGGGTGAATGCTTTTAGATGAGTACTCATCGTGAATATCGGGCTTAATAATACTATTTAACTTTACGGAAAAATTTTTTGACTAAAACTGCAAATTATGTCCTGCTTTCCAGATTAGATATATATTAACCTCTCGGTGATTTTTTTCAGTTTGTGTGAATTATTGATGCTTACAGCTAATGTTACTCTTAGGAGGAGTGTTTTTGGCATCTAAGAAAAACCCTGTTCTTGTTCCAGATCATGTCTATGTTCCAACACATGAGATAATGACAATAAAAGAAGCTCACCAAGTCCTAAAAGATTTCAATTGTACGCCAACTGAATTACCATTAATTTTTGTAAATGATCCTGCAATCATAGGTCTTGGTGTAAAACCAGGTGATATGATCAAAATTTCAAGAAAAAGTCCAACAGCTGGTGAAAGTATCTATTATCGATATGTGGTTGAAACCTAATGGTACATTCATCCAATAACCGTTGGCCAATTATTCAAGATATTCTAAAAAGAGAGGGTATTGCACGACAGCATCTAAATTCTTTTGACGAATTTTTAGAAAGAGGATTACAAAGTATCATTAATGAAGTAGGCCAAATTGAAATTGAAAATGCAGAGTATCCATATAAGATTCAACTTGGTAAAATAAAACTTCAACAGCCAAGAATGATGGAACTTGATGGTTCTATAACTCACATAACTCCCGCAGAAGCAAGATTACGAAACGTTTCATATTCTGCTCCGGTGATGATGGAGGCAAGTGTAGTAGAAGATGGTAAAATCTTAGAGTCTCGTTTTGTACACATAGGCGATATTCCTGTGATGATAAGATCCAACGCATGTATTTTACACAACTTTTCTGAACAAAAATTAATTGAACATGGAGAAGATCCTCGTGACCCTGGTGGTTATTTTATCATTAATGGTTCTGAGAGAGTAATTGTTGGCTTGGAGGATCTTTCATACAACAAAATAATTGTCGATAAAGATAAAGTTGGAGGAAACATTGTTTTCAAAGCTAAAGTTTATTCATCAATTGTAGGTTATCGTGCAAAACTTGAGTTAATGATGAAAGCCGACGGTCTAATTGTAGCAAGAATCCCAGGTTCTCCTGTTGATATTCCTGTAGTTACTTTAATGCGAGCACTTGCATTAGAATCTGACAAAGAAATTGCAGCTGCAGTATCTCTTGTAGATACAATTCAAAATGAACTTGAAGGATCTTTTGAGAAAGCTGGCGATGTTCCAACTTCAAAGGATGCTATTGTTTACATTAGCAAGCGAATTGCACCAGGAATGTTAGAAGAATTCCAAATTAAAAGAGCTGAAACTTTGTTAGATTGGGGACTTTTACCTCATCTAGGAA
>BFAR01000121.1 GCA_008974855.1 archaeon MnTg01 | reverse complement strand
GACTAGATGATGTGGGAAAAGATGGAATGAATCTGATACGTGAAATTAAACAAATCTATCTAAACTATGATTTTAAAACACAAATTCTTGTAGCAAGCATTAGACATCCAATGCATGTTGTAGATGCAGCAAAGATTGGCGCAGAAGTTGTTACATTGCCTCCAGCAGTATTAGATAAGATGCTAAAACACCAACTAACTGATATTGGTCTAAAGAACTTTCTTGCAGACTGGGAAAAACTAAAGTCTGAAGACCCAAACATTAGCATTTAGGAATCTTTTTTTGAAATAGTTTTATTATTAAATTCCTCGACAACTGAATTATTTTGTTGTTTTACATTAGAAGGTATTTCATCTAATTGTTCAAATGAAATTTGTTTTTCCTCAACTATTTTTACATCATCAATAGTTGTAAAGGTATCTGCTACTCCAAATAAAACTGCAAAAAACACCACTCCAATTACCATTGGGGCTAGAACCTTTTTTTGGATTAGAATAGAAGACGATTTCTTCTTTTTTAATTCATAGAATTTTCCATTATTATCTACTTCAGAAGCTAGAGTTCTAACAATTTCCTTCATAGCCTCTTTATCTGATAATTGTTGTTTATCCCATCTTAGAATAATTCCAGTAATTTCATAAATTATTTGATATGCTTTTCTTTGGATATCCATTATTTTCTACCAACCAACCCAGAGAAATACCAAATTTACTAGACATAACATGTTGTGTGTGAGATATTACAACAAAACTAGCTTTTTCAAAGAAAGAAATGGAAAAAATTTACTCGTCGTAAACCATGAGATCTTTTTCTTCAAGTAAGGCATGAAGGTTGTGAACTGATCGATAAACGTCAGCTTCCTTTTTTGCCCCAGTACAAACTAGCTTTCCTGATGCAAATAGCAAAATTACCGTTTTTGGGTCAACCATCCTGTGAATTAACCCTGGAAATTGTTCAGGTTCATACATACTTCTTGGTAACGTTCTGGCAGCTTGTTCTAGGTGAATCTTTCCACCAAGGTTAATCGCAGCAACAATATTTTGTACAACAATTACCGCATCCTTTTTGATTGAGATACCGCCTTTTCGAAGCTTTTGAACTACAGTTCTTACTGCTTTAATTGCCATTTCTTCGGATTTTGCACCAGTACATACCATTTTTCCTGTTCTAAAGATCAATGTTGCAGTTCTTGGTACCTTTAATCGGAAAACAAGACCTGGAAACTGCTCTGGATGGTATTCTGTATCTGGAAATTTCTTTGTAATATCAATAAGATCAATTTTCTGATCTACAGATGCAGATGCTACAACATTTTCTACACTCACAAGTGGTTTTGTTTGAGGCATTTCGACGACCCTATAAAGCCCCTTTATATATACTAAATAAAGAATTTTCCAAGTTCTTAGTGTTCCAATAATTTTATCCTCCTGAAAAAACCATTTTAGAAATCCTATTTGTAATAAAGAAAACGTAGAACTGATAAGTTGTCCATAAATTAATTGGTAAATGTTTTTTAATTGGTTTTTTGACTTTTCAAGGTTGCTACTAAATTCTGTTTAATACCTATATTTGAAATAACAAAAATCAATTTTAATGAATGATAAAATTCCAATAATACTATCAGCTGTATTGTTATCTATTGTTGTCTTATCTGCTATTCCTGGAACAAATATAATTTCTTTTGCAGATGCAGATTCAAAAATAGTTGTAAAGGCATCAAAGCAACTTCAAAAAAATCCATTCGCAATGAAAATCCTTGCAGAAATGGAAGATCAAAAGCTAAGATACAAACAACAAATGCAAGGCAATTTTCAACATATTCAATTAACTTTAAAACAAATTGATGTGGAAGAAAAGCGAATCATTGCTCAAGAACGATTATCAGAAAGACTAGATGCATTTATTTTAAAATACAAAGATAAAATGCCAAAAGCAGTCTATGCAAAGTTTGTTGAAAAAAAACCTGACTATATTCAGAGTGTTTTTTGGGGAATGTTTGATTATATGCAAGGAAAAGTAGATACTGCAAGAAGTGCAATGAAGCAGGTACTTGATAATGGAGGTACACTTGCAGAGGCTCGAGATGCATACTTTGCTCATGCAGCAACTAAACGAGTGCAGCTAATCCAAGTAGTAGAAGACCTTAATATATCTCACGGTCTTGCGGAAAAATCAGTACAAGATACCTTTGATGAATTTGGAAAACTTCCAAGATCAGAGGCCTAATCTTTTTTATTTTAATGATGCCCTATCCACTGGTATCTGTATTCTTCATCAATCAAATCTGTAATGATTTTAGATTTTGTTATCTTCTTTTGTTCTAGCTTTACCTCAAAGAATCCTAGCTGACCTTTTATTGGAATTGGAATTCTAAATGGTTTGGCATTTTTTATCAAAAAACCATACTTGTTATTTTGAAATGATTTAGAGGCAAGATGTTTTTTTGAATCTTTGATTATTTCTGACTTCGAAATGTATTTTTTTACATCGTAAATTTCAGCCTTACCAATGATTGCACCTTTAACTAGATTTTTTGGATTTATTCTGAGTCGTTTGCAGTCATCTGGTCTAATTTTTAGAGGCGAATGAATCAAAAATTCTCCTCGAAAATTAGTATTCCATCGTCTTAGCTCAATTGTCTTTTTGCTATGTATTATTAGATCTGCAAATGGTTGTGAAACTGAAAGGCACTTCATGGCATATCGTTACGATTATGACTTTGTTGACATTCTGGAGGGCTCTCCACTCTTAGTTGATTTGAATTGTTCCATAACTTCATCCTCGCTTAGAGAGGATAGTCCAGGTTTTGAATGAATATCTAAATGTTCAAATAATTTTTCTTTAGAATCAAAAATTTGTTCACAGATATAGCACTGGTGAACCATATATCTAATAGGGTATACTAGGAATTAAGAATTTTTAGTTATAAGAATTTGAAAGTATCCAATATATCTAAAAATTGGTCGTAGTGTTTATCATAATTTTTTTCACTTGTCAAATAAGTAATAGTATATGCAACACCCCCATGTCCTACTACAACATCCATTCCCTTGAGTTTAACATCAATTGATACAGAGTCAAACATCCTATCATCAAGTTGAATATCATAAGTATATTCATACCAAATGTCTTTTTCACCAGCAGTTGTATCACGTCCTGCCTCTAAAAATTC
>BFAR01000120.1 GCA_008974855.1 archaeon MnTg01 | reverse complement strand
ATTAAGAATTTGAATTGCAAATATTTTTCCTTCTGGTATAACTTCATTTCCTGTGAATTCTGGCGGTGTATATTCAATAAAATCAGTCGTTCCTGAAATTTCAAGTGCCAAGAAAATTACAAATGATGATATGATTATCCCAGCTCCAAGTCCAATTTTTTTTAGGGTCTTCATTGTAGAACGGATATAATTATGATTAAAAGCCGTTGTTCAACCTGATTAGTTAACGAGGTTAAGTTAGACTTTAATGGCAAAAATTTTATTCAATCTTGAATGAATAATGGAACATCAGAGATTTGGGTAAATGTATATTCAATCAAAAAGGATTGTGAGAAGAGCTGGGCAAAGATCCAAGAGATAGAACATACATTAGAAAAGACATCATCTTTATGCTGGCAGAATATGGTGAATTGAATCAGACAAGGCTTATTGGCTATTGTGGTTTGAATATGACAAAACATCTAGAAATACTAGAGGATATGGAAAAAAAAGAACTTATAACAAAAACTGAAGAATCATGGGGCAGTAAAACTATTAGAAAATACAAACTATCTCCTAAAGGATTAGATTTTTACCAAGAGGTTTTAGAACCATATGAAAAAATGTTCCCTAGAACAAAAGCGGAGGAAGATGAATAATGTCAGAAGATCATACCCGTAGTATTTTCAAAATTATGGACGGCATAGTTGAGCAGATAAACAAAACTAAAAAAATCTTCATGATTCTTCTTGTCACGATGATCATTCCTCCTGTAACCTTGGAAATAATATTTACAGTATTTGACATTAGCTTTGAATCATTACATGATGGATCTGCAGACGTCACACACCACATTATACTCATTATGTTTATTGGAATATGGATTGGACTTGGTGGAAGTGCTCTTGTTGTTTTAAACAAGTTGACTAAGAGATATCAAGAATTCAAAGAATCTCAAGAGAAACTTGATAAAAAATTAAACGAATAACATCATTAGAGGCGTGGAACCAAAATAGTTACTAAAACGGTTCAGAACTTACCGGACTCCAATACTGTATAATCTCTACAGGATTATACAGAATAATTTTTCACTAAAGAATTGGTTTTGTTTATAATCTTAAAATAATCTGCCTTAGGTTCAGTGCTTAGCAAAAATAATTCCTTCTCATTTAATGGAATACTAATTAAAGTGACTTTTTCATATTCTGTAATAGAGAATTTCTCGTTACCGATTTTGTAAGCTAAATTTGAAACATTCTCTCGTCTTTGCAGAGAATAATGAACAGACATTCTTATTTCTTCAGAGCTTAGAAAACTATCTACACCTTCTTTAAACACATCAGAAATTAACTCTCCTTTATCATTTAACACTCCTGTAAAGCGTATTTGAGGATCTAATTCAAGAGCAATTTGACACAATTCATGATAGTTCATTTGAAATTTTACTTCAACTTTATATTAAAATCTGATCATAAAATTAAGCAATTGATACACTTCGGGTAATCTCTACAGGATTATCCAGAAAATTCTTAATTCATAACTTTACAGGCCACAGCCTGTATTCTACAAAAATCTCATTTACTGCATCAATGACAGGCTGAATGCCTTGTGCCTTTGATTTATTCTCAATAATTCCATTTTTTATTGCATTAAGATAATGTCTTCTTTGACGCACAAACTTATTTCGTTTATTTTTTGAGAGACCTGAAGTTTTTAGTTCCTTAAGATTACTTGCAATATCGCAAAGTTTGATAATTTTAGCCTGCCACGGGGCGTCTTTTAGCTGCTTTACATATTGAAGCTCCTTTTGCTTTCTTGCAATGGTCTGATCCTTTGATAATGAAAAAACTAACACTGCTACTTCTTTTCCAAACCTTTGGATTAGCTCATCAAAGGTTGTACTAGTGTCTTCTAAGGTATCATGAAGCCATGCAGTACAGAGCATATCCTCATCAGTGATCCCAATATTTTGAAGCCTATTTACTACACTTTTGAGATGCTCAAAGTAGTCTGTAACGCCATCCTTTCTTTTCATTCCAGCATGTTTTGTTTTAGCAAACAATTCAGCTGATTCTAACTTTGACATTGAGAGGATCACATTATACATTAGACGGAATTAGATAAAATTGCTTTTATTTTCTAAAAAATCTTAAATTTACTCTGCTTTTTCTTGTGTTTCTTGCTTTTTTCTAGTTGGAATTACTGTACTATCACTTTCATTAATTACCAAAGTAGGGCTAATGCCATCCTTTGTTAGAATAATCTTGGAATTTTTATCCAGAGAATCTCTTGTGACTTGAAGTTTTTCTAATAATTGGGCATTTCCTTTGAAATACTTGTCTGCAGCAGAATTTACCAATTCAATTTGTTTTGCTTTGGCTTCTGCTACTGTAACTATTGCTTTAGCTTCACCTTCTGCTTCTAAAATTTGTGATTCCTTAATACCTTTAGCTGTTTGAATTCTTGCTCTTTTATCGCCATCTGCCTTTGTTTCAGTCGCATTTGCAAAGTCAATTGCTGCTTGTTTGTCATTTTCTGCTTTAATTACCATGTTCATTGTATCTTGTACGTCTTTTGGTGGCTCGATCTCCTTTAGCTCAACTCGAACTATATTGATTCCCCAATGTGCAGTTTCTTTTTCCATAGTGGTGAATACTTCAACATTTAATTTTCCTCTTTGAGAGTTTACCGTTTTAAAATCATTATCCCCAATTACATTTCGTAGAGTAGTTCTGGCAAGTTGTACTATTTGTCTGTGATAATCATTTACTTTGTATAGTGCGAATTTTAGTTCTTCTTCTGTATCTCCAACCTTGAAATAAACTTGGGCATCTACTGTACAATTTAGATTATCTTTTGTAATTACTTCCTGTCTTGTTACATCTACTAATCGTTCTGTAATGTTTACAGAATACATTTTTTGAATTATTGGTACAATGTAGGTTATTCCTGATTTTTGAAATCTGGTATATTTTCCAAGTGTTTCAACTGCTGCCCTAGTAGTTGGTCTGATGATTCTGATTCCTTTTAGTAAGATAACTGCAATAATGAAAATAACAATTCCATAGCCAAGCCATGTAAGATCAACTAATTCTGGTCCTAATCCCATTGTAATCTAATTTCCTAATAGTCACATCTTATAGGTTTGGAATTACAATTTTAGATTGAAAATTCTTAATTCTAAAATCCAGTTGGTAAAGGCATCTTCTCATGAACCTCTATACTACAACCATCTGCCCATTCTAGATGAGGATGTCCTTTGAGTAGCTCTTCTGCTTTTTCAATACTATCTGCTTGTAAAATAGAATAACCAACAACCTCTGTTTTGCCTGGTGTTGCCCCAGTTTTGCTAATTTGCATTCCTGGTCCAAGTGGTGCTCCCATGTCAAGTAGATTCTCACCACACAATTCTGACCATTTCATCCAGGCCTCCATTCCTTTTTTCATCTCTTCAGGATTCATGTTATGCGTTTTCTCAATTGCAGACTTTGGTGCATAATAAATTACAACAAATTGTTTCATTTCTTTTCAAAAATTAAAAAAATTGTTATTTAAACATTTTATTTTTTTCCTACTTGGAATATTTTGACAGTATTGCAGGATACCCCCAATAGTCTTCAAATCCTTCACAAGTGTACATTTTGTCAGGTTCTGCATTGATTCCTCCACATGGAACAGGATCATTCCAATTGTACCAATGATAAATACTAGTCTTAAATGGCATTCCAAAAAATGTCATACCAACTACATGACAGTGAACGTCTTTGTTCTTTAGAGTGTTGCAAGAAAATGCAGCTACATTTGGTGGAATAAATAGAATCAACAAAAATGCAATTACAGCAATAATTGGAATTTTGTATCTAGTTTTCATTTTCTCTAAGGTAAAATCTCATAGAACTGATTTAGACGTTGAGTCAATAGTCCTCTATAGTCTTCTGCTTTTTTGATAAACTCCATTCTAGTGTTTTTCTCACTGCTAACTAGAATTACAATTTGGTTTACGTCAATTCCAGTTAGTTCTGCAAACATTTCAGAATACGCAGTTGCTTGAATAAAGTGTTCTGTCATCCATTCTTCTTGTTGATTACTTCGTTTAGTTTTGTAGTCTATGATAGATAGTTCTCCGTCATATTTGGCAATACAGTCTGCAGTTCCTGCTAACTTCATTTCATTGCTGTACAATCTTATCTCGGTTCCATGAATATCATCAATTTTTTGCAAAT
>BFAR01000119.1 GCA_008974855.1 archaeon MnTg01 | reverse complement strand
TCACATCTTGCATCAAGAATAATTTCAGAAGTAATATCATCAAGTACATAGAAGTTAAAATAAAAAAAGTAGAAGAAGTTTATTTCCTTCTTATTTATAATGGACTACGACGAGTGGTACTTCTTTTTCTTGAAGTACCTCTACTAGAAGTACTTCTCCTTCGTGAAGTACCTCTACGAGTAGCTTTTCTTCCAGCCACACGTTTTCTTCTTTGTGCGACTTTCTTTCTAGCTCCTACCTTCAATCTCGCATTCCTTTTTCTAGTTCGGGCAGCTTTTTTTGCTGCAGCACTACGTGCTGCTCGGGATAGACCCATGACCAGAATTAATTTTGCTGTGCCTTATAATGTAGAGGTCACTAGTTTTTGTGTCATGACATAATTTCATCAACAATTTTTTCAACATAACGTATATCCATGAATATTTATACAGAAATAATTGATCAAATACTATGTTTACTGGAGTAATAGAAGGAGTAGGTAAAGTTGAAAAAATTACTCAAAATACAAAAAATCGTAGTGCTTTTCAAATGACAGTTGATTTGGGCAAGAATGCAAAAGGACTCAAAGTAGGGCAAAGTGTTGCATTAAACGGTGTATGTCTTTCTGCTACAAAAATTTCAAAAAATAAATGTGATTTTCAAATGATTGATGAAACTATAAAAAAAACTGATCTTGGAAACTTAGTAAAAGGTTCAAAAGTTAACATTGAACGAAGCTTAAAGGTTGGTGATAGAATGGAAGGACATTTCGTGTTAGGTCATGTGGATGGTGTAGCAATAATAAAAAAAATTGAAAAAAAACCAAAAGAGATCAAAGTCTGGTTTGAAGTTCCAAAAAAATTAGCAAAATTTATTGTAAAGAAAGGTTCCATTGCAATTGATGGCATCAGTTTGACAGTAGTTGATGTCACAAAAAATAAAGCTTCAGTATGTTTAATCCCTCATACAATGAAAGTGACAAATTTTCATTCGAAAAAAGTTGGCGACACGATTAATATTGAAACCGATATTTTAGGAAAATACATTCTAAAACAAACCTAATTTATTACCACTTTATTGGTAATTACTAGTTTTTTAGTAAACTATATAATCAAAGAAAATTAATTCTCGTTATGTCACTTAATGATGCTATATTATCTCTTAAAAGAGGAGAATTTGTTTTACTCCATGATTCTAGTGGAAGAGAAAACGAAATCGACATGGTAGTTGCTGCAGAGTTTATTTCACCAGAACATATTGCACGCATGCGTCAACATGCAGGAGGTCTGATATGTCTTGCAATAAACAACTCTCTAGGTAACGAGCTTGGTCTAAATTACATGCATGAAATTTTATCTAGTTCTGAACATTTTGATTCAAAATCTAAGGAAATGATAATGGGTTTAGCTCCATATGGAGATCACCCTACTTTTTCAATTTCAATTAACCATTATCAAACCTACACAGGAATTACTGATAGAGATCGAGCTCTTACAATTCGTGAAATAGCTAATCTTTACAAAGCTGATAATCCTCATAACAAATTCATCTCTTCATTTAAAACTCCTGGTCACGTTCCAATTTTAATCGCTGCAGATGGTTTATTATCTAATAGAAGGGGACATACAGAAATGTCCATCTATCTTACAGAGCTTGCAAAATTAAATCCTATATCTGCTATTTGTGAAATGATGGATGCAGAAACATATTCCGCCCTTTCAGTAGAAAAAGCAAAAAAATACGCAAAGGAAAATGCTATTCCATTTATTGATGGTATAGAATTATTAGAATACGCTAAGGTGCATTAATTTTGAATATTGCTATAGTGGTTTCGGAATTTAATGACAAAGTGACATCTAGAATGCTCAATATTGCATTAGAAAAAGCAAAATTTCTGAAATTAAATGTTAAATTTACATGTAAAGTTCCAGGTGTATTTGACATGCCATTAATTGTTGATAGATTACTAGAAAAAAAAGCAGTAGATGGGGTTGTAACACTTGGTGCAGTAATTAAAGGAAAAACTAAACACGATGAGCTAATTGCAAATGTCGCAGTAAATCGTCTTGCAAAACTTTCTTTAAAACACAAAAAACCAGTTTCATTAGGTATTACAGGACCTGGAATGGGAGAAAGACAGGCTCTTGCTAGAATTAGACCCGTATCTGAGAGGGCAATTGAAGCAGTTTTGAAAATTTCACAGGAATTAGAAAAAATTAGATAAATTGATACAAATAACTATCATAAAAATAAATGAATATGGACCTTGGACTCTAACTTTAGGTAGTGATAGAGAACATGAATTACAAATGTTGCAAGCATCATTATACAAAGAAGTTCAAAAATTATTCTCTGACAAAAACTGTCTAGCATTTTTAAATAGATCTGATGAGTTTTTTGTTGTAACAAATGGATTAACATTAAATGATCATATTGCTATACAAAAAAAATTAGAAGAATTATTTGAACTAAAATTAACGATGTCTATTGGATTTGCTCATACTCCATTTGATGCAAATCTAAAAGCACATGAAGGAAAACAATCTCTAGTCATATTAAACAAAGAACATAACATCTTTGGATTTGTAGATGGCAAAGCGGATCAGAAAGTAACTATTATACATTTTGATGTAGATGATTTATCATCTGCAAGGAAAATAAAATCTCCATATGAAATATCATCTACAATGTTTAGATTATATTCTTCAATGTTAGAATTTTTTCTAGAAAAAAAATCTATGGCCTTTTTTATGGGAGGTGATAATTTTATGGTTGTTTCAAACGATAATGCAAAAGAATTTGCTCAAAAATTCATTCAAAATGCAAAGGCTGATCTAAATATATTACTTAATTGTGGAATCGGAATTGGAAAAACATCACGTGAGGCTGCTAAGCTTGCAACTAAATCACTTGATAAAATAAGGGAGATTAGAGATTCAGGAAAAGAAAAACCTGAAATTTTAGAAACATCATGCTTTTAAAAAATGCAAGTATTCTTTATGGTAAAGATTTAATTTTTGTTTCATCCACAAATCTAAAAATTTCCGAACAGATATTTAAAAAAATTAAACCAAATTTGAGACCTAGCTCAAATGAAGATTCAATTGATTGTGAAGGATTATTAATAATTCCTGGTTTGATTAATTCGCATTCTCATATAGGTGATTCAATAGGAAAAGATTTTTCTATAAACAGTAGCGTTAACGCAAAAATTCATCCTATCACAGGGGCTAAACAAAAAATTCTAAGAGAATCCAAACCATCTCATCTCTCAAATTTTATGAAAAATACATGTCTTTCTATGTTAAGAAAAGGGATTACTACGTTTGTTGATTTTAGAGAAGGTGGCTTAGATGGAATACTTCTATTAAAAAAAGTACTATCTAATCTACCAATAAGATCAATAATACTTGGAAGACTTGAATATTATCAGGAACAAAAACAGATCAGAAAAAACACTCCTTTTCCTCCTTCAAAAAAAATAGAGCTTGAAATTCTTTTAAAAAAATGTGATGGAATAGGGATCAGCGGTGTAAATGAAAACAGTAACGCTTTACTGAAATATTATTCAAAAATTTCAAAAATACGAGCAATTCATTCTGAAGAAACTCTTCAGAGCTTGAATCTATCCAAGAACATTACCAAGAAAACTGAAACTCAACGAGCTTTATTGTTGAAACCTCATTTTCTTGTTCATATGACATATGCTTCTCAAAAAGATTTACATCAAGTTGCAAAAAAGACTCACGGTATTGTCATTTGTCCACGAGCTAACGCGGCATTAGCAGAAGGTATTCCGAATATTGAAAAAATGATGAAAGCTAGATGTAATATTGCAATTGGAACAGATAACGTCATGATAAACTCTCCTGACATGTTTCGTGAAATGGATTATTTATGGAAGGTTACAATGGGTATGAATCGTAAGCGAATTGAACCCAAACAAATTCTAAAGATGGCAACTGTAAATGCAGGTAAACTTTTACAAAAAAAAATTGGTGTAATTGAAACTAGCAAGTATGCAGATTGTGTGTTTATTGATAAACATGCTCTTGACTTAGAACCAATGCATAATCCTTATGCTTCAATTGTTCAAAGGGCTAGTGAATCCACAATTCGAGCAGTAATGATTGGAGGAAAAATAGTTCATGGAAAAATCTAGACCCAAAGTAATTCTTAGTGCAGCAATGACACTAGATGGGAAAATAGCCACAAAAACAGGAGATTCTAAATTATCTTCAAAACAAGATAAGATTAGAATTCATAAATTACGTTCAAAGGTTGATGCTATTTTAGTTGGCTCAAATACGGTAAAAAGAGATAATCCTTTTTTAACAGTTAGACATACTAAAGGGAAAAATCCATTACGTATAATTTTAGATTCTAAAGCAAACATAGATAAAAAATCCCAAATTATTAAGACTTGTAAAAAAATCCCAACAATAATAGCTGTTTCAAAAAAAGCCTCAAAGAAAAATATCGATAAACTAAAAAAACATCCTCTTGAGATAATTATCACAGGAAATAAATTAGTAAACATAAAAAATCTATTACGAATTTTATCTAAGAAAAAAATCAAAACTCTGCTTGTTGAAGGTGGTGGGACTGTTAATTGGGAATTTATCAAACAAGATCTTGTAGATGAAATAATTATTACAATAACACCTTATATTATTGGTGGAAAAAATTCAATTACATTAGTTGATGGGGAAGGATTTTCAATAATTAAAAAAGCTACAAAATTAAAATTGAAAAAAATTTGTAAATCAGGAAATGAAATTGTATTACACTATCACTAGTATGTTTTTGGATTATATTTTCCTAGTATAATTTTTTCTGGTGTATCTATTTGAAAATCAGGGGAAAGTTTCAAGTGAGCTATTATCCTATATTGATATTCATTTTGTTTTTTATCTAAATTATCTATTAATGGAACACTATTTTTTACCTCTTCTAAGATTCCTTTCAGATAATATGGATCTGAATCACTCATTGCAATCGGGGTAAGTATTACTCCTAAAGCAATAATTGTTATCATTAATCCTATTTTATCTGCAGTTGTCATAGGATTAGAACTAGAAACAAGATATGTTGCTATTTTTCCAAATTCATCCTTAATTCCTTCCAAAACATGTCCAAATCTTTCTGACGTAGTGTTATTGACCGAAAGAACTTCTGTACTCAACTGGTATTGTTAATCTAGACTTGCTGATATAGATTGTTACGTACAGATTACTAAATCTAGATTACTTAATCCATTAAAACCATATTTAGAACTTTAAGTCCTAGAATCATATTTCAAAGCAATCACACATTTTAGGAAATTAATAAATTTTGCTAGTCATTTCTATGCTGCAAACCCCTCACTCAAAAAAATTTCATCTGCTGATAAAAACACTAAACCTAGGGGCTTAATTTTCAAATTCAAAACAATCCCTCATGATAAAGATAGGATGCTCAATAATTCTATTAGTGATATTTTCCACTACAGTATCTTATGTCAATTCATCAATGGGAGACTTGATTACTTTCGCTTGGCCACTAAATGATCCTCTTGAAGATGGCCAATTTCCAATAATAGTAGGTAATGTTAAAGACCAAGCTGGAAATCCTGTTTCGGATGCTCAAGTAAAAATTGCTTTTGCTACAGAAACTGTTTCATCTACTACAAATAATGTAGGATCTTTCTATATTGAATTAAAAACTTCTGCACAACCTGGAGATTACACTGTAAGTGTGATATCTACTAAAGAAGGGTATGGAATGAGTATTGTAAGTACAACATATTTTGTAAACGGTATACCTCAAATAATTCCAGAAATTGATTTAGACGCAGTTAGTCAAATTCCATTTTTAATTCAAGAGGGATTAACAAAAAATCCACTTTCTCAAATTATTCTTCAACATATAGAAAAGGTGAAAAAACAACAAGAAGAAGAAGAAAAAAAACAGCAAGAAATTGATGATAAAAAAAACTTCATTGAAAATCAAAGACAAATAGTACAAAATTTACTTGATGAAGATCTAAAAAGTTTTGAAAAAGGATTAGAATTAAATAAACCCAGAATAGCTTTTGGGAGATTTGTTCAAACTGTTGATGAAACAGTTCAATTCATCTTTTGGGGACAGTTTAATCTGACTGAACAAAAACATAATGAAGCCTATGCAGCTAAAATAGATTCATTAGAAGAAGGTGAAGATAGTGTAACTGCCACCAAAGTTTTTCAACGAAAAGCAGCTATTAGTAGGAGTGAAATAATTGAACATAACTCAGAATTAAACGTAAAGTATGGATTTGCAGATAAATCAACCCAGAGTTATTTCGATGAAGTTGGAAAATTACGTTGGGGCGAAGACTCATCTCAAAATCAAACAGTTTCTTGGTATCTTCCACCTTCTTGATAATTATTTTTCAGATTTATCTTCCTTAGCATCTTGAAACTCTCTCATCTTTTTAGAGCATTCCAACACTTTTTCTGGAGTATGTTTACTTTTAGGTTTATTACAAATGGGACAATTTTCTTCTGAGCCTTCTGACCCTTCTGATTTTGGAGGCTCTGTCATCATAGTCTATTTTCTACCCACAAGAATATAGTATTTTTAGCTAGATTAAATTTCACTTTCACTACGATTAATGGTGCCCAGATTTACTTTTACTCTAAGAGAATCTTC
>BFAR01000118.1 GCA_008974855.1 archaeon MnTg01 | reverse complement strand
GTATTAAGCGGTTGGGTAATCAAAAAACCAACCGAAAAAGCATCATGGACTCTATTCAAATTCTCTAGTCCATATCTTGCAGTTTTGTTTATTGCATTAATGGTAGATTCTGCTCTTTGAAATTAATTAAATCTGTGTAAAAAAAGAACCAAACGTACCAAACATCACATTTTTGATTCTATTTGCAAGTTCCATTATAACCTTGATCTGTTCGTTAATTATTTTATCTTTTTTTATTAATTCTTCTTCAAGTATACTTATCCTTTCTTCAAGATCTGTTGCATCAGCATCTTGATAAGTCTCAAGAATATTTGATTGAAGATCTGGGATGTTAACATTTAATGCAACATGTCTGGTCTGAGGTTCCACAGGGGCTTCTGCTTTAATTTCTAAAAGTCTGGCACTTAGTATCTCTAATCGATCTTCGCCAACATATTTCCAAATAGAATCATCATACAATGTAATACAATCATTAACAATTGCTTCACTTTTTTGTAATCTAAACTGAGCTTGTGTTAAATATCGATATTGAGGATACCAATCATCACATTTTTGCAAATTGTTATCGCTAGCTCTTTTTTCAGCCATTTTTTGATAATCAATTTCTATATTTTTGTATTGATTAGTAATATCAGTCTCACAGTTTCGCTTTGCAACAGTTTTTTCAGCTCCAGTAGAATATTCATCTGCCATTACTTTGTCTTGACATTCTTGAATTAGCTCACGAATCATAATATCAACAGGGTCATTTGATGTGTTTTGAGCATAAGCTGTAGAGAAAGATCCCACTACAGCAAGTAAAAATAGCGTATAGACTACTTTCATGCCTGACAACTCATGATTTTATTACTTAAGGGGTGCGTATAATTTCTTAGTGAAGCAAAATGCACAGCATTGTTTTTATTAAAAAATCTTAAAATAAATCCCAGATTATTTTAATTTACAAAAAATATCATGTAATGCCAAATAATCCAGCTAGTTTTTCCATAAAAATTGTCAAAGCGCTAAAAAAATCATACATTATTTTTACGGAATCATTAATAGGAATATGAAAGGATTTGTGGAGTTATTGAACAAAATTTGTTTTAATCACTAGTATAAACAACATCATATAGATTCCAACTAAATTTAGAAATCTTTTTTATTTCATCTAAAATAGGTTTGACATCTGAATTTGTATAAACTGCTTGGTAGTCCTCTTTAGTATTCCATTGAGCATAACTAACTATCCGAGTTCCTTCAAAGCTTCTGTGAACATTGGCAGAAATAAACCCAGGTAGTTTTTCTACAACTATTCTTAAATCTTCTAATAATTGTAAAAGATTTTTCTGATTTTCAGGTTTTACAGAAAACATATTGACAACTGTCACAAGATTTGTGTCTTTTGAAATTCTTGTCGGATTTGTTCCAGCCGAGAACACTAAATCATATATGTTCCAGTCAGGGTCAGCAATATTAAAAATTTTTTCACCAATTGCAACTTCATCTGGATTCAAAAAGTTGATTGCATCTCCATAGGATTTACGATTCTCCCATTGGGAATAATTAACCACAGAAGTTCCATCAAAGCTTTTGTGAAAGCTTGTAGAAACAAATCCTGTTTTTTTCTCCATAACCTTTTTAGAATTTTCTATTCCAGCGTCTATTAAAGCAGATTGGTTTTTTGGATCTACTTGGAAGATTAGAATTGTACTAGAAAGCTTATTGTCAAGAGAAATTGAAGGCATTGGATCAAACCAACATCTATGCCATATTAATAATTATGAAAAGTTATGTAAGAATTTTCAAAGCGCAAATTAATTCCAAAGATAAAATGACCATGCAAGAGTTATGACTGAAGTTATGCCTGTAGAATATGAAGAATAATATCCTGTTTTGTTATTTTTTTTTAAACATTATTCATTTCCTAATTTTTGGTATATTGGAATTTAAGACCAGAAACGTTGAGTATTCTGGTGACAATTCCAATATTAATTGAAAATTTCATTTTTAGTATTTAGATCATACTGATAATTTCTACGAAACTGCTTTAATACAATTTAACAAACAAAATCCAGCCAAAACCCAGACCACATTTGAATTATTCCCAAAAATAAAATTGGGAGTATTCTCCGTGGGGGGGAGGTACCAGTCTCCCCTCATTAATAAAACAAGATTTCACTGATTTGTTCTACGGAAATCTTATCTAAGTTCATCTGTTAATGGAGATCCTTGAGCGTAAGTATTGGGTTAGTATTGATACCTATTTTTTTAGTGGCTGCTGCATTTAGTCTAGGAATAATAGAATTTTCTCCCCAAGGAGGTGTGATTTTTGTACAAAGTCTTGAGAACGCAAAAAATGAAATACTTGATCTTGCACAAGGAAAAACTACAATCAGTAAAAGTTTTGAAAAAGCAAATACTTCGGTAGAAGAGGTTACTGAAGAAAGTAGTAAAAAGATAGATAATGTGATTAAGTATGCTCAAAAAAGGATTGATCCTTCACAAGTAGATGAAGAGAAACCTGAGTATAATGTTAAAGAAATTGAATACTTGGTTCACGAACTAACAAACCTTGAACGAGAAAAATATGGTCTTTCACAATTAGCATTTGATCCGGAGATTAGACAAATTGCACGAGGACATAGTTTAGACATGGCAGTTAGAGAATATTTTGCTCATGAAACTCCTGAAGGTTTAACCCCTTCAGATAGAGCTGCAGAGAATGGGTATTCTTGTCAAAAAATAGTGGGGTTGTTGATCTATTCTGGAATTGCTGAAAATATATTCCAAGGACATCTTTTTGATTCGTATTACACAATTAATGGAGAAATCACTTCATACGATTGGACTACCCAAGAGGAGATCGCAAAGATCACCGTTGATGGATGGATGAATTCTCCTGGACATAGAGAAAATATACTAACAGAGATTTACGATAGAGAAGGTATAGGTATAGAAATAACAGATGACCATAAAGTCTATGTAACTCAGAATTTTTGTTAAGTACGATTTATTTAAAAAATGAATAACTTATCAATTCTTCGTCTGCCTTATATCCAAAATTTCATAATGTAATTTATGATAGTAATTGGAACTAGAATATTTTATTATTTTTTAATTTTGAAACCCGACTTTGAAAAATTTTTGGATTTTGCTTCATATTTTATTTAAAAATATAGTCAATCTAGTCACGAACTCTAAATCTAGAACTATAGTGCTATAGGTCAAAAAGTCACAACTTAGTTGCTGAATAGGAAAATTCTCAATTCTGAGTCGAAATGTATAAGAAAATACTTTCAGTGGTTTTTGCAATTACACTAATGGGTGTTCTCATAGGTGATTCTCAAGCCAAAATTAGTACCCCCTTTGATTATAGTACCAAAGGAGTTGAAATTGTAGATTTTAATCTTGATTT
>BFAR01000117.1 GCA_008974855.1 archaeon MnTg01 | reverse complement strand
AAATCTTGGATAAACATAAATGAAGATATTCAAACAGGAAAACCAGTTTTGAGTGAGGAAGAACTTAATTCAAGATTGCAAAAATTCAAGGAGATTGTAAATTGAAATACAAACCGTTAGGAAAAAGCGGAATCAAAGTTTCAGAGATTGGTTTTGGTGCATGGACCATTGCACTAAATTGGTGGGGAAAAGAAATTCAAGAAGATGAAGCAAAGCGTATGCTAAAAAAGGCATATGATTTGGGAATTAATTTCTTTGAAACTGCTGACATGTATGGTAAGGGAAAGAGTGAAAGATTGATTGGTGAAGTCTTCAAGGATATGAGAAATGAGGTTGTTATTTCAACAAAATATGGTTATGATTTTGAAGGAGTTGAACAAATAGGACATAAAGAACTTACACAAAGATTTGATTCTGAGTTTACAGAACATGCTTTGAATAAGAGTTTGGAGCGCCTGCAGACTAATTATGTTGACGTTTATGGATTGCATAATCCTAAACTAAAGCATATTCGAGATGATTCGATTTTTCAAACATTAGATAAAAAAATTACAGAAGGAAAAATTAAGACGTATCAAGCTGCTTTAGGACCCGCAATTGGTTGGACACATGAAGGGTTAGAGGCCATGGATAGAAAAAACATTTCAGCAGTTCAGACAGTTTACAATATTTTAGAGCAAACCCCTGGAAATGAGCTCTTAGAAAATGCTGTGAAAAAAGATGTTGGAATTTTGGTACGAGTTCCAGATGCATCTGGTATTCTTACTGGAAAGGTTGATGAAAACACGAAAATTGATGAAAAGGATCATCGTTCTGTTCGAAAAGGGGAATGGATTCGTGCATCACTAAAAAAGGTCGAGCAGTTAAGGCCCATAGCAGAACGTAATGGTCTTAACATTACAGAACTTGCTATCAAATTCATTTTATCCAAAAAAGGAATTTCCTCCGTATTTCCCACAGTGATTAGTGTGGAAGAAATAGAGATGTTTGCCTCAATGTCAGATGGAAATTACATTCCAGAATCAGATATGAAAGAGATTGACGCTGTGTACAATACATGGCCATCATATGAGCTAAAGGCTACTCCACAAACTGTTTAGTTTCAATTACGTAGAAATTTTTTCTTCTAAGGAAAATTTCTGTTCTACAAAATATTCTACGCGAGTCTTTTTGAATTCGCGGGCACTAAATAATATTTTGTATTCATCTACATTGATCTGATTTTGAATGGTTTTTGCCATTTCTTGTGCTTCATCTTGGGATTTACAGTGAATCATTGAAAATACATTGTAAGGCCAATCTGCATACACTGGTCTTTGATAACAATGACTTACTTGTGGAAATGCGCCAAGTTTTACACCAACCTCAGTTATTCGCTCTTCTGGAACCTTCCACACTATCATTCCATTTGCAACAAAACCAACATCTCTGTGACGAAGAATAGCTGCAAATCTTCTCATAACGCCAATTTCTTCATAATGTTTTAGCTTTTCAAATACCTGCTCTTCTGTCATTCCAAGCTTTTTTGCAGCATTTAGAAATGGTCTATCTACAATGTCTAAATCTTTTTGAAGTTCTCTGATGAATTCTTTGTCTTCTTCAGTAGCAACAAATTTTACATCACGTATCTTTTTCGTTTCTTCTGATGGTTTGACTTCATGTTTTTTTTCTTCTACGATGTCTAGTTTAACACCAATTTTGAATAACTTAATTGTTGGAAGTAATCTGACTTTTTTTATTCCTTCAAGTTTTTTAATTTTATCAACCTCAGTTTTTAGATCAGTACCAGGCGGTACTGCCAAGGTAAACCACAAGTTAAACTGGTGGTTCCTTTCATAATTATGACTCACACCAGGATGTCGGTTAATTTGTTGAGCAACAAAATCAAGTTTATCTGGAGCAATTTCCATTGCAATCAATGAACTTTTGTATCCTAGTTTACGTGTATCAAAAATTGCGCTAAGTTGTCTTAGGACTCCAATTTTTTTTAAGTGGATTAATTTCTCTTTAATTGCCTCATGAGTCACGCTGAATTTTTTGGCAATATCATGATATGGTTGAGCGACCAAAGGAAAAGTCCATTGAATCTCATTTAGAATTTCTTTGTCTAAATCATCCATAGTAGTGGCCAATATTACTAGCATTTTCTTTTGCAATTAAAAATGTAACTAGACATTTTGAATCTATAAATAGAATTTCAAAGGTGCCAGATTGTTGATAGTAGACCTCAATCTTAAAGGAAATTTAGTAATAGTAGTTGGCGGTGGAGATGAAGGCTATAAAAAAGTTAATTCGTTACTTACCCAAGATTGCAAAATTCTTCTAATTAGTGACAAAGTAAATACACAATTATCAAATTTCATCAAACAAAAAAAAATTAAATTTAAAAAAACTAAACTAAAAGATACTGGTTTTCTTTCAAAATACAAACCATTTCTTGTAATGGCTACAACAAATGATAGACAGCTAAACAGGAAAATAATTCAAAAAGCAAAAAAAATGAAATGTTATGTTTACGCATCTGATGATCCTGAAGTTAGTGATTTTGCTCATCCTTCGGTAATTAACATAGAAGATACTGTTCAAATCGCAATTTCAACTGGTGGCAAGAGTCCTGCTATGGCTAGAAGGCTAAAATTACAAACGGAAAAGATATTCAAAAAAATTATTAAAAAAGAAGACATTTACCAAATAAAATTACAGCAGATCGCTCGAGATAAAGCAAAAAAAACTATTCCAACCCAAATAGAACGAAAAAAATATCTCTATTCTGTATTAAACGATAAAACAATTAAACAGTTAATAAAAGATAATAATCTCAAAAAAGCACAACAGCGGGCAATGTTGATGTTGAGTAAATGGAAATGAGTCAAAATATAATTAATGCAAGAATAACGTTTCGAAATTCTCCAATTCATGTTCTAGAGAAATTCACATTCAAGGATATAGATGAAGCATATTCTAATTTTAAAAAACATTCTGGTTTATCTGAATGTGTAATATTGCAAACTTGTAACAGAGTTGAGCTATTTGGAACTGGAAAAAATTATGACATTGAAAAAATAAAAAAGACTTGGGCGTCTCTTGCAGGTCTAGAAGATGCAGCATTCAAAGAAAATTTGGAATTTAGTGAAAACAAAGAGGTTTATCATCATTTGTTAAAATTAACTTCTGGTCTTGATTCTATGGTTTTAGGAGAAGAGCAAATTCTAGGGCAAATAAAAAAATCCATAACAGTAGCTAGACAATCAAAGTTTTCAGGAGAGCATCTTAACACTCTATTTGATAAAGCAATTAGAATAGGAACCAGAGTTAGAAATTCAACTGGAATTAGCAAAGGAGGAGTATCAGTAGGTTCTATGGCAGTAAAGCTTGCAGAGGAAAATGTAGATAAATTAAAAACAAAAAGAATTTTGCTGATTGGAACAGGAGAATCGGCAACTCTGGTTGCAAAATCCCTCAAAAAAAGAGCTTACGAATTTTTTATTTCAAGCAGGACCATAAAAAGATCAAAGGCATTTTCAGAAACACTTGGTGGAAAACCAATTAGATTTGAAGATGTATTATCTGGTTTTGATAAATTTGATGTTTTGTTTGTTGCAACTGCGGCTCCTTATTTTCTGGTTACATTTGACCGAATTAAACAAGCCATGAATACAAAGAAAAATGGCATTATGATTCTAGATTTATCAAATCCTAGAACAGTGGATGAAAAAGTAGCAACTCTTCCAGGGATAAAATTGATGAATCTTGATCAAATAGCAGAAATGGTAGATAAGAACATGAGAAATAGAATAGGCAAGGTCTCGACCGTTGAAAATATAATTAGCGAAGAATTACCAGTAATTGAAGCATCAATGAAACGCCTAGAAGCAGAACCAATTGTTAAGGAAGTATTCAAAAACATAGATTCTCTTAGAGCAAAAGAATTACAAAAAGCTCTTCAAATGCTAGGTGAAACTGATGAAAAACGAGTAAAAATTATTGAAGAGTTAACAAAGGCTGTTGTTGAAAGTATTGTCTCTACTCCAATGAATAATCTTAGAAAAGCGTCAGAACAAGGAAATCCTGAATTGCTTGATGCTGCAACCAAACTTTTTGATTATAATAAAAAAGACTAGTAATTTTTCAGACTAGGATTATATATCTAAAAAATGGATTTTTGACATGTCAACTTTTCCTAATCGACGTCTTAGAAGATTACGAAAAAGTGAAAAAATTCGAGAGCTAGTACAAGAAACTCGACTATCAGTAAAGGATTTCATTTGTCCAGTCTTTATCCAAGAAGATTTGAAAGAACCAGTCAATATTGATTCAATGCCAGGCATTGAAAGATTTCCAATTGAAAAAGTTAACGAGGAGGTAGGAAGGATTTCAGATTTGGGAATTCCAGCTATAATGTTATTTGGACTTCCTTCTTCAAAAGATGATGCTGGCAGTTCGGCATATGATGAAAACGGTATTGTTCAGAGGGCTATAACTGAAATTCGAAAAAATTTTGGAGAAAAGATTGCTATCATGGCAGATGTATGCCTCTGCCAGTATACTAAATCAGGTCATTGTGGAATAATAAAAGATCAGAAAATTGACAATGATTCTAGTATTGAAACTCTAGCAAATATTGCAGTTAGTCAAGCCAAGGTGGGAGTCGATGTTGTATCGCCTTCTGCAATGATGGACGGTCAGGTAATGTCAATACGAAAGGGATTAGATGACGCAGGATTTTCTGATGTAGCTATAATGTCACACTCTGCAAAACATCGTTCAGCATTTTATTCTCCATTTAGAAGTGCAGCTGAATGTGCACCACAATTTGGTGACAGAAAAACCTACCAAGTTCCATTTAGTAATGCACGTGAAGCAATGAGAGAAGTGGAAATGGATGTTAACGAAGGAGCAGATATTATTATGATCAAACCCGCATTAGCATATCTTGATCTTATTGCAGAATCAAAAAAACGATTCAACGTTCCTGTTTCTGCGTATAGTGTATCTGGGGAATATTCTCTTGTAAAGGGTGCAGCAAAACAAGGATGGATACAAGAAAATGATGTTATTACTGAGATTCTCTATTCTATTAAACGAGCAGGTGCAGATATGATAGTTACATATTTTGCCAAATCTGGCGCAGAGATCCTCAATGAATAGAAAATGAGAGATGACAAGAGATTCGAAATGGAACGTTCTTTTGATCTATTACCACATGTTGTAGGTGCTAGCTGGGCAGTAATTTGGTTTAGACTAAATGGAGTAAAAAATCCTTCAAGAGATGAATTTCATGACAAGGTACTTGAATACTTTAATTTGTTAAATCCTCTTTTTGATTCATTTGAAAGCTCATCAGTATTAGAGGATATGATAAACTACATAAAATTACGTAAAAATCTTGAGATTAAGAGAATTAAGGAAGGAAAAAATGATGAAATTGAAAAAAGATTTGAAAGGTATATTGATTATGGCTAGATTTCCTTCTTGAAATCATTTAGAAATTTTTTAATTATTTTTGTTCTTTGTTTTGCTTCAATTTTTGCAGATTTTGTATTCATTTTTGTTTCAAGAAGAAGTAGTTTTTTAAAAAAATGATCCACGGCCCATAGTTTATCATCTGCCTTTCTAGATGAACAAAACGGATCATTTGTATTGTAAAATGATCTGTTTTCTGCCCCAGCTACTGCAAAGGTTCTAGCTATTCCTATTGCACCTAAAGCATCAAGCCTATCTGCATCTTGAAGTATTTTTCCTTCTATTGTTGTTGGTTTTTTATTTTTTGAAAAACTATGACTTTCTATAGCATCTATAATAATTTTTATCTCATCTATTGAATAATTTAATTTCTGAAGGATTTTTTTTGCTTTAACAGCGCTTTTTGTTGAAGAAGTTTTTGATCTTTTGTCAGTTTTAGGAAAAGAAACTATATCATGTAGTAAAGTAGCAGTTAATACGAGTTTTTTTTCTACCTTTTCTTTCACACAAATCTTTTCTGCATTGACATAAACCCGTAAAACATGTTCAAAATCATGTGCAGGATCATTATTTGCCATCATTGTTTTTACTTGATTTCGCAATACAGCCAAAGAATTCATTTAAAATCTCCAAATTTTTGGTTTGACAAACTTTAACTTTCTTGTAGTAATTAACAGGCCCCAATCTATGCATGCAAATAAAATGACTGCGCCAATTCCCATTCCATCAGCTATTAGTATTCCAATGTAACGATCCTCGAACAGTTGTAAAAATGGAGTTAAAACAACATCGCTAATTGATAACATGATATAGTAAGAAAGCACTCTTCCTAACCAAAAACCAATGTAAAGCCCAATACTTTTTGCACGCATTAATCCATATGCTACAAAAAGCATGTTGCTTGGAAGTGGAGTTGCAGCAAATAGAAACGATGTAATAATATATCCAAATTTTCTTCGATTTAGAAAATTTCCAATGATATCAAGATTTGATTTCTGTTCTTTTCCCATAAATCGACGAAAAAGATGACTGATTCTTTTTAAGAAAAATCTTCCAATAGTTGCTCCCGTGGCTCCTACAAGTGCCAAGACAAGAATATTCAGAGTTGGGTCTAATGCAAGAAATGAAGAAAGTACTATCCATGATGGTGGCATTAAAAGGGGAGCAGCATTAATGCCCAGTAACAATAAGAAGATTCCAAGATACGAAAGATCTGCAATTACTTCAAAAACATCAGTCACTTTTCATCATCAGAGCTTCTTTTTCTTCATCTAAACGCTTTGTATTGATTGGCTCATGAAAAAATTGTAAAAACTATTAAGAAATTGTAGAAAATACATGTTTTAGGATAAAAAGATCATGTTGTGCAAAAAAAAGGACAGTTTATTCAATATCTTTATATTCAATTTTGCTGTAACTATAATGTGACTACCTCAGCTTGGAAATGTTTTCGCTGCGATCTAACATTCAAAGAAGAGGTTTATGCGAAAGTACATGAAGATATTTCTAAACATTCTGTAAGAACTGTAAAAGTAATCACTGCATGAAATTTATTAATTTTCATTATTAATAAAAAATTCCTAGTTTTTATCCATTAGAATTAATGCAGGAGGTGGGATTTGAACCCACGAACCCCTAAAGGAAAGGATTTCCTATTGATATAATCTTGAGTCCTTCTCGGTTGACCGGGCTTCGATACCCCTGCAACTTCTGCGAAACATTCATGTTAAAAAAAGCTTTATAATTAGCACAAAAAGATGACCCACTATGGCTAACGTAACAACTGAACAAGCTAAGAACATGAGAAATGGAATTGACTTGGAAGGAACAGTAGAAAGAAAAGGAGAACCACGTACAGTTACCAAAAAAGCAGGCGGCGAAATTGATGTTTGTGACGCATACTTGGTTGACGATGCTGGAGAAATCAAACTAACTCTATGGGGAGACGATATT
>BFAR01000116.1 GCA_008974855.1 archaeon MnTg01 | reverse complement strand
CACCAACAGTACATTTACCAAAGCTTGCCTTCTCATTAATCTCTAGAAACTGTTCTATTTCATCATCACTAGTTATCTGTACAGCCAAAATTTGCTGTTTTTTGGCTTTATGGCAAAGCGGTACATCTTTAGTTAATAATATACGATTTTCATTTTTTGCTAGTTGTATTATCTTATCATCTTCCATATTTGATGAATAAAGTGAATCATATCCTAATAGTCGAAGTTTTTTTGCAAGCTTTCCAAGCATTGCGTCTACTATAAAGAGAGGTTTTTCATTACTCACTTGATTGTTCGCCTAATCCAGATTCAACAATATGACTTTCTCCTGATGGCAAAACACGAACAAATTCATCGACACTTATCTCTTTTACAATATTTTCTTTAATTTTAGAAAATTCTTTTTTAATTTTTTTTGCAACGTCTACCATTTCTGTACCACTTGGTTCAATAATCACATAACATACACTATTTTTTTTAATTGGGACTGGTGGACCACAAGTAATCAAATAATCTAAATCTTGTTTTATTAGACCAACTGCAAGCCTTAATGTTGAAATATTTACAAAATTGCGTTGTCCACCAATTACAAAAGCACCTTTTGGAAGAAATTGTCCACTAGGTGCAGCCTTTTTTACTTGATCAGGTTCTACCCAAAACGCATTTAGTCCATACATTGTTTCTCTCCATGCTCTGCTAAAACATACTGTAGCATGAGCAACTTCGTTTAAACTAGTAGGACGAATTTCTTCTTTGCTACCTTTTAGAATGTAAAATGGAGAACCATGAACATCAGCATGGAACACTTTGTCATTTTTTTCTACGTGTTTTCGAATTATTGCAGTATTTGATGATGAATCCCGTCCTCCTATTGCCAAAATACCATCTGAGGTGTAGAACCATCTGTACCTTTCATACCAGTTTTTCTTTCTAATTTCTGTATAAGTAATAGACTCTTCAACAACTTGCACTTCCATCTTTTCTTTTTCTAATTTCTTTTCTGTTTGTTTTTTTAGCTTTTCTATAGAAGTAATAGCTGCTGATTTACGTTTTGACTCGTCAAATAATTTAGATGATATTGCAGGGAGAGAAGCTTTAGGATTTATCTTAATTTTTTCATCATCAATCTTGATTAAGAAAATTCCTTTTTCTTTAATTAATTCTCCTCCGTGTTTTTTTATTTTTTCTAATGTTTTTGGATCTTCAATTGAGATTATACCATCAGAAACCAACTGTAAAAGAAACTTTGCAACATTAGCTATTTTTGAAGATTTTTCTGTAACTATTGTAATGGCTTTTGTTTGCTCTTCTAATTTATTTTCAAGCTCTGATACCTTTTTGTCAACAGAGCTTACATGTATAGATTTACCACTCTCAACTATACTTTCTGTAAATAAAATATCTAATCCTTCCATAAAACTAGGAGCACTAGTGGTATTATCTTGTTCATTTCCCAATTTGATTGGATATACATCTGAATTGTTTTCATTTCTAACAATTACAGTTTCATGATTTCCTTTAATAACATCATTTACTATTTCATTTACCACATCAAAAATTTTCGTTACATTATCATTTGTTAACTGACTTCCAGATATTTTTGAATCAATCTGTGCTTTTTTACAAATTTCTTCTGCATATTTTGTTGGTAATCCAAGCGTTCTTCCAATCCATTTGGCAGCATATATTGATGAAGATAAAATCCCTTCAATATCTTTTAGAGTTAAATTAAAAATATTAACAGAATTTTCTGGTGGTGGAGTATATGTTAATCCAACTTTTAGCTGACGATGTCTTACTTCTATAGAATGTAATAATGCAAGTATTTTCATCTCTTTATTACACAGAATAATGTTACCATCTCCAAAAAATTCTCCAATTATTATAAACTCTTTTTCAAAACCACTAAAAGTCAGATAGGCAATTCTTTCTGCCCCAATCTGTTCAATTTTTACAAGTTTGAATCGAAGTAGATCACTTCGTAATCGTTTTAACAATCTGTTTGTCTCTATCTGTTCTACTTTCTTTGAAGTAGCCCATAATCCCATTGTAGAAAACATCAAAAGTACATCTGGTTTTTCTGGATGATGTAATTTGAATAGTAAACTTTTGCTATTTATTCCGTAAATGTTACTTACATAGTAGTCAAGTGTTTTTTCTGATATGTAATTTACCAGATATCTTAACTCAATTCCTGCAAGTGTCATAGTAAAATCATCTGAATCTAAAATTAGACCCTACTCTTCTTAAATGACTCTTTTACTAACCAAGGATTTTATACGAGGCAATTTACAGTCAACCTAGAAATTTCTTGGCTAGACATAACCCTAAGAGTAAAAAGGAACCAGAAAATCCAGATAAATCTGATGTACTTGACACAAAAGTTCCTCCACCTACAGAACCTGTACCAAGTGACCAAGAAAAAAGTTACACTAGACGAAAGTTAGACAATCTTTTTTGGTTAAGAGTTGGACTTGCAGTAATTGCTGGCACATCTGCTACTTTCATCTTTGATTCATTAGAAGGAGAAGAACTAAGATGGGCATCAATTTTTTATATGATAATTCTTTTCATTGCTTCTGTTTTTCTAGCAAAAGGAATGAATTTACACTTAGCAAAATCAGATAGAAAAAAACTAGTAACTACAGGCATTGGAAGCTATGTCTTCATCTATTTGTTTATGTGGATCTTGACGTATACAATCGTAAATCTTCCTAACGAATTAAGAATCTCACCCTCATTCCCATAGTACTAAAATAGTAAAACAAGATTATTTGTCTAAATGTGGAAAAATAAAACTCCAGGAATTCCAGATGAACAATTTGAAAGAACAGACGATGTTCCAATAACTAAAGAAGAAATTCGTGCATTACAAATAAGTAAAGCTAGACTATGTCCTGGCCAAACAGTTTATGATATTGGTTGTGGAAGTGGTTCCATTTCTGTAGAAGCTGCACTCCAAATAGAATCATCAGGTATTGTTTATGCTGTAGACTTTGATCCAAAAGCTGTTGAACTAACAAAAAAGAATATTGAAAAATTTGGTGTATCTAATGTTAATGTTATTTTAGGAAATGCAAAAGAAAAAATTTCTGAACTTCCTGAAGCTGATGCTATATTTATTGGCGGAACTGGAGGAGATACTAAAGAAATTATTGAACTATGTCAAAATAAATTAAAATCTGGAGGACGAATTGTTATAGGGGTTATTTTAATAGAAACTCTTTTTTCTGTTATATCAATTATGGATAAACTAAATTTTACATCAGTTGATATCACACAGATTACTATATCTAAAAGTCGAAAAACATCTACAGGAACAATGATGCTTGCAAGAAATCCAGTTACTATAATATCAGCTACAAAATCTTAGTTAATTTCTAGTCTAGCTTTTAATTAGGAACAAATATGACGATTTCATGCCTGAATTAACCTGTGTAGGCTGTGGACCAGGAGACCCAGAATTACTTACTGTAAAGGCTGTAAACGCAATTAAAAATGCAGATGTCATAATGTGTCCTACATCAAAAGAGGGAAAACCAAGTATTGCTTTATCTGTAGTCTCTTCATTAATTGATCAAGACAAAAAACCAGAAATAGTTCATCTTGTTTTCCCAATGACTAAAGATTCAGATATACTAAAGAATACATGGGAAAAAAACTCACAAATTATTGCAGAAAGCTCACTTTCTAATAAAAAAGTTGTATACCTCACAGTGGGTGATCCATATCTTTACAGTACTTGGATATACCTTCATCGTGAAATTTCAATCAAGCATCCTGAAATTAAAATCAAGGTCATTCCAGGCATAGTTTCCATGTTTACATTTGCAGCAAAAGTTGGAATTAGTCTAGCTGAAGGAGCTGAAAAAATGGCAGTAATACCATCTTGCTATGATTTATCCCAAGTAAAAGAAATTGCAAAAAATTGTGATACCTTGATTTTTCTTAAAGATGGAAGATACTTTGATCAAGTCATCAGCCTAATTCGTGAAGCAGGATTTTCTGATGATTCTATTTTTGCTATAGGTCAAGACTTGGATACAGACCATGAAATTGTAAGGAAACTAACTCTAGGTGAAGTGACTCAAGATACTCTTACTTCAAAGTATTTTTCAATCATGGTGGTAAAACGTGTCTAAAGTTTTTTTTGTAGGATGCGGTCCGGGAGATCCCGATTTAATTACCATCAAAGCTAAAAAACTAATCCAAAAAGCTGACGTAGTAGTGTATTCTGGTTCTTTAATACCTCCTGCAATACTAAAATTGTGTAAAAAAGGTAAATTGCATAATGCTGCAAAATTAGTTAGAGAAGAAATTTTTAAACTTTTAAAGAATAACGCAAAAAAAGGTAAAGTTATTGTAAGATTACATGATGGTGATCCTACTATCTATGGTGCAATTAAAGAACAGATTGATAATCTAGAAAAAGAAGGAATACAAACTGAAATCATACCAGGAGTTACATCTTTTTTGGCTTCAGCTGCAGCACTTGGTACCCAGCTAACTTTACCAGGAGTTACTCAAACTATTATTATTACTAGAGCAGAAAAACGTACTAAAGTTCCCAAACGGGAACAAATTATTGAGCTTGCTAAACATAGAGCTACTATGATTTTCTATCTTAGTGTTCATTTATTATCTGATATAGTAAAGCAGACAATTGCTGGTGGATATACAAAATCTACACCTGTAGCAGTAGTATATCGTGCAAGCTGGGATGATCAGAAAATAATTACTGGCACACTAAATGATATTACAAAAAAAGTTTGGAAAGAAAAAATTACACGTACTGCAATAGTAATTATTGGTGATGTAGTAAAACCTACATCATATGAATATTCAAGACTATATGATAAAACTTTCAGCCATGGTTATAGAAAGAAAAAATAATTCTTAATTATAGTTCTAAAAATAATATAAAATAATCATAGGTGTTTAAAAAAAACTATGATTAGTCTATTCTAGGGTTATTGTCCAAGTAACTGTTAGTGTATCTGCATTTCCAACTGCAAGACCGCTTCCTGTAGTACCTGATACATCTTTTGCAGAGAACATGTTGTTTGATTCTCCAGCTCCAGTTGGAGCAACACTATCAAATAGTCCTGATTGAGTAATTATAGTACCATCAGATCCAAGTGTAGGGAAATCAAACTGTGTTGATGTAATTATTACAGTTGTAACAGTACTTAGATCTGAATCTGCACCAGTTATACCAGCATCAATATATTCAGTTCTAGCAACTTCATCGCCGCCACCGTCGCCAAAGTTAGCAGAGCCACCGTTAGTAACAATTAACGCAGAATCTGTATTTCCTGATAATGGAGTTGCACTAGTAAGACCAGTTGCATTTCCAATTGCAATAAAAGCAAATCCGCCATTACCAGCAAGAGGACAAAGAGCGTCATCAGTGTCAAAGATTGCTGTTGCAGCACAATCAGTTCCTCTATCAACAATCACATTATCTGATTGAGAATAATGCTTGATATTGCCATCAGCACCTCTTAGTTCATAAGTTACATGACCTATCATTTTGCCAGTTTCTTGAACATCAGATGCAACTTTCATAGTTACAAATGAGGTTGCTGAAATAGCGTCTAGGCTGATAAATCCTGCTATACCTACTACAAGAACACCTATCAGAGCTATACCTGTGTATTTTTTCATTAATTGGTTATGACTAGAATTGCCTATATGCTTAATGGAATTTTTTTTGAACAAATGATTCCAATATGGCCAATTATGGGCTAGAAAGTCCCATTTTTTCATCAAGTTCTATGGAGAAATTTTTTCCTAGTGGCTTTGGTTCAGGTCCAGAATCTTCTCCATCTTTTCCCAAAATAGGTTCAGATGACACGTCATTATCTCCCATATTAGAAAAGATCTCAAGTGATGATACAGCCAAAATACCGATAATTATTCCTGCTAAAATTATTCCAATAATTATTACCTTGGTCACACAATATTACCAAAAAATTAGTCTATAAACTTGCTTTTAGAAGTCATTAAAATTACAAAATACTATTCATCTATTTACAATCAATTCCATTAACATGAAATATCCTATTTTTATAATTTTGATTTTTTTGTTATTTCCCTTAATGAACACTGTACACGGAATAGAACCTATACTCATTTCAATCTCAAGTTCAATGGATAAAGTAATTTTTGATGGCAAATGGACAAATGAGCTTGAATGGAAAGAATCTTCATGGGACCCCATATCATCTAGTTACGGAACATTACATCTTAGAACTGCACATCAAGGAGATTTTATCTATATTCTATTAGATACAGTAGATGATCAAAGTATTGATCATATTTCAGACAGAGCAGTGGTTTGTATTGATGGAAAAAATGATAAAACAATTATTCCTAACTCAGATGATTATTGTTTTTTTGTAGCACTTGACGGCAAACAAGGATTTGTTTATCAAGGAGGTTCTTCGTTATCACTAAATGGAAATTTTAAGAAAATTTCTAATACAGAAGGATTCATTGGAGTTGGAAGTAAATCAGATCAAAATGACAAGTATAGTAAGATCCCACATACAAGCTATGAATTTAAAATACCACTAAATCTTTTTGATAGATCAAACATTTACGGTTTTTATGTACTAGTATTTGATGCAAGTACTAATCAATATTATTCTTGGCCAACTGGTATTATACCAGATGGAGCATTTGATATACAAAGTCCAAGCAAATGGGGTGAATTGATATCACCAGACAAATCTATACCTGAATTTAATTTACCATTACTTGCCTTGATTCCAGCACTATTTCTGGTAATTTACTTCACAAGGTTTTTACAAAAGCCAAAAAGAGGCTAGGTAGGTTATAATGAATATCTCTATAGTAATTCCAACGTATAATGAAAAAGACACTCTTCCAATTCTAATTGAGAAACTAACTAGAGAGGTAAAAAAAATAGCTGAAAAATTTTCTATCATAATCATGGATGATTCTTCTCCTGATGGAACTGGAAGAATTGCTGAAGATCTTAACAAAAAATATCAAAATATTACAGTTATTAAAAGACCATCAAAGCTTGGTCTAGGTTCTGCCTACAAACAAGGATTTCAAATAGCATTAGAAAGATTTGATCCAGATTATGTTGTTCAAATGGATGCTGATCATTCACATGATCCAAAGGAAATCTCATTGATGGCAAACAAAATCAAAGACCATGATTATGTTATAGCCAGTAGACATCTACCAGGTTCTA
>BFAR01000115.1 GCA_008974855.1 archaeon MnTg01 | reverse complement strand
GCAGTCTCTGCCATAAAATGCACTCCACAAAACAAAATTGTTTTATTATCAACTTTTGCTGCTTGTCTTGATAGACCTAAAGAGTCTCCAACAAAATCTGCAACATCTTGAACATCTGGTACTTGATAGTTATGTGCTAAAATTACTATATCTTTTTGTTTTTTGAGTTTTAGGATTTCTTCTTTGAGTTCGGTACCTTGTTGTACTAACATTTTATCCAAGAGAATTGGGTTTTTTAATTCATTTAAAGAATCAGATCATACCGTAAAAATTCTGTAATAGTGGCTATTATGGCAATTATTGCCAAATCAGGTTCCTATAGAAATCCCACCAGCGCAGTATTTTCTTAGAGTTTCTATTGAGGATAATATAGCAAGCCTACTAGTTTTAGGATTTGTTGTGTCTGGAACATTTTGTATTGAATAATTCATCTTACCAAATTTTCCTTTTGCTTCAATTTGATGTGTATTTTTATCAGTATTAGGATCAGCGATTATTTTCACTTTGGTTTTTTGGCTACCTAGTCCTACAAGACTAAGCAATGCTGCAACGTTAATGTTTGCAGGAAATAGTTTTACTGCCTCGCTTGCCGTGCCTTCAAAGATAATAGTTTGTGTGTCAATTTTATCAAGAGAAATATTCGAAGTTTCAAAAAATTTTGCGCCTTTAAGTGAATTTGGATGTTTGGTAGTAGTTAATGTCACTAATTCTAGCTCATCTTTTACTGATTTGATAGCATCAAGTCCAGCAATTGCCCCCGAAGGTAAGTAAATATTTTTTGAAAATTCTTTACATGCTTCAGATAATATCTCAAATACTGACTCATCAAGTAGTGCGCCTACACTCATCATCATTAGATCCTTTCTGTTTTGAAGAACAGATAGTGCCACATCTTTAACTGCTTGTTGGGATGCAGCTTCCACTACTAGATCAACTGGGCCAGATGATAATAGATGTGAGTTTTCAACAATAGTTGGTTTGTTTTTTAGTTTTGATACTAATTTCTCAGAAGCCTCTTTTGATTGATCATAGATTTGGGTGAGTTGAGCAGGAATTTTTCCAGAATCAATAGCCAATGCAATCTGGCTTCCAATTGCCCCACATCCTAAAAGAGCGATTTTCTTCAAGCTGATAAAATAAGGAATTTCTTGTAATTAATTGTAGTCTATTATTAGCTAAAGTTCTGCATAACCTAAAGATTTTATCTGTTCTAACAAAGTATTGGTATGCTCAATAGTGTGTTTAAGGATGCCATTAAGAGACGTGAAAAGACACTTGAAATTCTAAAAGGTCCAAAATTTGATCAAATTAAAGAAGAAGCAAAATCAAACTGGATTGAATATAGACCAAATAAAGAAGAAATTATGGTTGCCGGAATAGATAGTAGTTTTAACTGTACAAAATTTCAAGGAATCGAAATGTGGGTAGTAACAGCAGTGTCAATTAAATCAAATGGAGAAATTATTTCAGACCTGCATGATTTTGGGTTAGGATATACAGAATTAGATATATCTTCCATGGCAAGTAAAATGGAAATCCAAGCTTGTGAGCAATCAGCAGATGTAGTAGATTTGGTTTTAATGGATGGTTCGTTATATTCACAATTTATGACGCGACAAGTATCATTAATCAGTTCTTTCCTAAAAGTAATGAAGAAAAACAACAATGTAGTTTTTGTTTCAAAGACATCAAATACACGAGCACAGTTTGAAAAATTTAATTCTATTGCAGGGGACATATTCTATTACAATCATGCGACAAATACTCCTGGATTTAGTAAATTATTCAAAGACCCAAAATATGGAAAAGACAAAATTATTTCATCAACTTTTGTTAGATTAAGCGATTCATTACCATTGATTAAGATCGAACTTTTGGATGAAAACTATTCTGAAGAAGAAATTAAAACATTACTAAACAGACTATACAAAAATAGTGTTGGAGGATATCCATATGCATTAAAGCTTGCCCATAATAATTGTAAAATTAGTGGACGTGACTTGGCAAAGCTAGTTAGTTTACATGGTTTATCAACTGAAATTGGTTCAAGAGAGGTTCTAGGATGATTATTGGTTACGTGATTGGTGAATCAAGACCAACAAAGATTACTGTACTTTCCTCAAGACCACTATCAATAGGCGAATACACAATAATAGATTCTGAAGAAGGTAAAATCCTGGGATTAGTTGAAAGGACTCACGTATCAAGTGTGGCACTTGCAGATGTAAAAAACTTTGATGAGGCAGCTGAGAGTAAAGAGATTGCAGAAATTAACAGAAGAGATAAAGGATATGCATCTCAAATAATGATTTTAGGTTTCATAGATAAATTACAGAAAGGTCAAGCAATAATTCCGGCTATTCCACCATTACCTGGAACCGAAATTTTAGAAGCAACAAGTAAAGATTTGGAAAAAATATTTGGTCCTGATGGAGTTCAATGGATAAAAATTGGATCATTACTACGAAATCCCGAGATAGCTGCTAAAGTAAATCTTAACAAAATAGTCTCAAGACATATTGGAATTTTAGCAATGACTGGAATGGGAAAAAGTAATCTTGTATCTCTTATCGCAAAACAGATCAACGACCTAAATGGAACTGTAATTATTTTTGATTATCATGATGATTATAGTAGTTTATCAATACCAAAAATCAATGTAATTGATGCAAAGATTAATCCAAGATTATTAGATGCTGAATCACTTGGAGAGGTTTTAGAAATTCGAGACAATGCAAGTATACAACAAAGAATTCTACGAATGGCTTTTACTAAACAAGTCAAAGAAAGCAAAGAGTTTTGGGAAGCTCTCAACGACCAAGTTGAAGAAATTATTCAATTAAACAAGAGAGATAAAAAAGAATACACATACTCTGGAGGTAGGGTTCAAGACAAGATAGATGATGCACAACACAAGTTTTCTGATATTCTTGATCCTGGGGTAATGGATCCTATAGGATTGATTAAAGAGGGAAGGATCAATATACTAAATATTTCAAGTCTTAGTGAAAAACAAGCAAACGTTGCTATGTCCTATTACCTTCAAGAATTGTTAAATGACAGAAAAGACGCAATTCGTGCCAAAAACATAAAACAAACAACAAAAAGAAATCCAAGATTTGGGTCTTCAATTTTTGTTGTTATTGAAGAAGCACATGTTTTCATTCCAAAAACAGAAGATACTCAAGCAAAATACTGGGCATCAAAAATTGCTCGGGAAGGAAGGAAATTTGGATTAGGGTTGGGTATTGTTTCACAAAGACCACGGAGTCTTGACCCGAACATAGTTAGCCAAATGGGCTCGCTTGCCATAATGAAGATTATTCAAGAGGATGATCAAAGCCAGATAACATCTGCTGCTGAATCAATTAGTAAAAATCTGATAGAACAACTTACTTCATTAAATGTGGGAGATGCAATATTAGTTGGACAATGGGTAAATCTTCCATCAATTGTTCATATTGAAGAAGTCAGAGAGAAAACTATGGGAGCAGATCATGATGCAGTTACAGAGTGGGCTGTCGCAAAAAAATTTAATGGAATAGCAAAAGAATCAACACAAAAGCTTATTCAAAAAGATTTACTGGTAGATTAGAATGCTATTTTCACACATATCTGATACTCATCTAGGACTTGTTCAGTATAATTCTGAGGAAAGAGAAAACGACATTTATGATGTTTTTAAACAGACTATAGATATATCAATAAAAGATCATGTTGATTTTGTTATTTTTGCAGGCGATATATTCCATACACCAAATCCAAGTGGAACTGCAATAATGCATATGGCACATGCATTAAAAAAATTGAAAAAAAATAATATTGATTCTTTTTTTGTTTTAGGGGAACATGATATTAGTAGAATAAGATCATATCCAGTACCTTATGTTTTTCATAAATTAGAATTTTCTCAGTATATTGGTGAAGGAAAACCAACATATTACAAAGATGTTTTGATTATTGGATTTGATAAAATAAGAAAAAGCGAAATGCAAGACTTCGAGACTAGATTTCAAGAAGTTGACGCAATTGCAAAAGAACACAAAGGTCATAAAATTCTTGTAATGCATCAGGGAATAACTGAGGCAAACAAGTTTGCAGGAGAATTAAGTGCCAATGATCTTCCAAAAAACTTTACGTATTATGCAATGGGACATCTTCATGATAAATTCTTAAAATCATTTAGCAATATGAAAGGTTCAATTGCTTATCCAGGTTCTATTGAATTAACAACAAGTGAAGGAATAAAAAATACAAAAAAAGGATTTTTTCAAGTGGATATTTCTGGGATAGAGGCCAAACCAGAATGGATTGAACTTAACATTAGACCACAGGTATCAACAAGTACTAATTTTGAGGACCTTACAAAAACTGTAGATGATATTCTTGAGCAAATCCATGAATCTATTAAAAAACCTATAATTGAGCTAAAAATTCAGGGCAAGGACATCCAAACAGACCTAGTGCAAGCACAAATCTCACGTTTAATGCCTTACGCACTTCGTTGTTCATGGAAAATCAGTAACCAATTATCAGATTCTTCTGTATTAATGGAAAAACCAATTCGTATGGATGATGAAATGTTAAAACTTGCCATATCAACGCTAAAATCAGAACAGTTAGCAAATTTTGCAATAAAAGAGTTACTTCCATTATTGACATCAAATAATCTAGAACAGGCAAGCCAGCTTATTGTTGAAAACTATAAACAGTTTAGACAGGAAAAATCAAAATGATAAATTCTATAGAGCTGGGTAATTTTCTATCTCATGCGGAAACAAAATTAAACTTTGGTAAAGGAGTTACAGTTTTTATTGGTCCAAACGGTTCTGGAAAATCTGGCATTATTGACGCAATTACATTTGCATTATTTGGTCAACATACAAGAAAATCAAACAAGGGGTTAATACGTAGAGGAGAAAATCAGGGATATGCAAGAATTAATTTTTCGATAAATAATAAAATGCTTCAAGCAACAAGAAAAATTAATCTTCAAGGAACATTATCATCCCAATTTTTACAAAAAACAGATGAAGGGTGGACACCAATAGCAGAAGGGGAAAGAAAACAATTTGGCGAATCAATGACAAGAAAAATTGAAGAAGTTATCGGATTAGATTTTGAAAAATTAAAAATTGCGTCTATTGTGAGGCAAGGAGAATTAAATTCCATCATAAAAGCAAAACCAAAAGAATTCAAAGAATTAATTAATGCTGTAATTGGGATTGACAAACTAGATATTTCTTCAGAAAATTTGAAAATAGTTCTAAAGAACTTTAGAGAAACAATACTAAAGGAATTTGGATATGATGATTCACATATTGATATGTTAAAAAATGAAATTAAAGAGAAGGAGTTAGAAATTAAAAAAAATAAACCAATAGAAGAAAAACTCGAAGAAGAAAAACTGAAACAAAAAAAAGAAATTTCAATATTAAAAAAGAAAATAGAGGAGGATTTACCTAAATTAGATAAAATAAAACAATTAGAATCTAGAAAATTAGAGCTTGTAAAATATGCTAAAGACGCCATATACTCAATTCAA
>BFAR01000114.1 GCA_008974855.1 archaeon MnTg01 | reverse complement strand
ACTTGTCTACTCTTCCTACCACTGAGAAAAAATTTAGAGTTGCTATAGACTGGTTTGCAGACTTGTTTTTCCCAAGAGACATAACTATTCTTAGTGGTGCAAAATAGATATCTGATATTGTTGTATTCGTCAACTTGTTAATAGTAGATCTAATTTATCTAAAACAAATTTCTTTTTATATTTTGGAAGCTATTAGAACTACATGTGTAATGAGATAGAATATCAAATGATTTTTGAAATGTTAGAAAAAGCAAAGCAGAAAGAGGAACAAAAAAAGAAAATTGAAAAACCAATTGAGATTGTTGCAACCTAGACCTCATAAATGTTAACAACCTCTTAATTTTTTATTGCCTATATTTTGGCGGCCAATGATTTTTCATTTTTTCATCTACATCTTTTGCCATCATATCAAATTCTGTGGTGTCTCCAAATTTTTGATAGGTTAATTTTTCTAATATTTTGATAATGCTTTTAGCTGCTCTATACTGAGGTATTTCTGGATCGTTTAATTCTCCATACAAACCTATTCCCTGTATTCCATTTGTTTTTGCATAGCCTAATATCAAACCATTAAAACCAGTTATCAGAGATTTTTGAGGTGTAATTTCAAACTTTGATTTTTCCAATTGTGTGGCAAGTTGTGCTGAGGTAGCTGTCACAAATGTTTTTGGAGATTTGTCTAGTTGCCGATTGGTGTGAAACCCACCTAATGTATAAATAAACTTGGCAGAATATTTTTTTGAAATATCAATTACATCCTGACATAATGCGTGTAGCTCTTCACTAGTTTGTGGTTGGCTTCTCCCTCCTCCAAATACAATCAAATCATCTGCATATCTATACTCCCATTTTTCGTCTGGTAACTCAATGTAACCTCCGTAATCTAATACATAACTTGGATAGGAGGATTTTGCTACTCTGAATTGTTTTGTGTTCAATTTGTCATTAATAAAATCAATTACTATACTTCCTACATTTCCCATATCTTGCATCGCTGCAATAACAATAGGTTTTTTCAAATCTGGTTCTGACTTTTGGATAAAATCCATGGTTACTGTAATTTCTTTTTAAATTAATAGTTGTCCCAAAAATGATTACTAAACCCTTCAATTTAGCTAAATAGTTTTGTATCTCCTATGTGTAATATTTTTGATGGCAAACCAGGTCACTGTGAATTTAAAAACAAGCAAGGGAGATTGGGAAACGACATTTCAGAAATCAACTCGTGTAAAAGACGTTATACTTGCGTTAAAGGTACATTTTCGACTGCCAAAAGATGGTAAATTTACTTTATACAATGAAACATTGCCTGAGATTGATTTTGAACCAGATCGAGCATTGGTAAATTATAATGTAAAAGACGGAGATTTTTTGGTTCTAAAAATAATCTAGAGCTAAATAAAAAGCATTTTAAAAACCTAGATTTTATTTTGACAAAAATTTTGTAATGATATCGTAAAGTTGTTTACGATATGTTTCTATAATTCCTCGTATCTCAAATGAATCAAAGTCATCAATTGAAGAACGCTTGGCTTTTAATAAATAATGAATGGAACCTTCCTCTAATTTGCCAACGTAATAACCATATAAAAAATCTATTTCATTTTCGCATTTCCAAATTTGTTTTATTTTGAAAAACGAATTTTCTAATTCGAGTGGAATTTCCCTTAATCTTAATTTTACATATTCTTCGACAGATTTACGGATAGACGAATTTGTGAGCATGTTTAGGATTCTTACTAGGATTTATTATTCGTTCCATTTTGAAGGGAATATTTTGTTTTAATATGGTTTCTTGTGACAAGTGTGATGATGCAAAATACGTATTTCTAACAAGATTTTACTTGTGTTCTTCTATCTCATCTTTTGATATAGTCTTAATCATCCTCAAAGGATTTACAAGATCATCGATTATTTCATAGAGAATTCCTTCCCCACCGTCTAATTCAACAACTAATTTGTCACCAGATTTTACAAAAGCTATTTCACCTTTCTTGGATTTTGTTAGCTGTTCAATTCCATCTGGTAATATCTCATACATTTTGAGAAGTTTTCCTTCTTTCCTTAATGGGGACATTAAGACATAACTTTTTTTTCTAATCATGTCAAGGGCTTGTTGTACAGCAGGTATTGGTTCCCCAAGATACATTGCGCATTGGATATCTGAGAACGGCTTTACACGTAAAAGTTTCAACAAATTCATCCATAAGGGAGACTCCATGTACCAGAATGTATTGACTCCTTTTTTTGTTAATTCGAACAAGCCCTCCTTATTTTTGATTAGAAGATTTTTTTCTTGTAGGGCAGTAAATTTGTCAACAAGTTCCCAAATACTAGGAGTAAAAACGTCTTGCTGACTCACATCTTCAGGAATAATTCCATTTTTAGATTTTTTGGCCTGATACAAGATTTCTAAATCCATGTAATCAAGATTGGATATTTGTCATCACCATACTCTAATTGCGTTTACTACACAGATTAAGGATTTGGTTTGGTACAAGACAACAGTTGTAGCATATAGTGTTTTCATAGAAACATAAAGTAGGTCATAGTTCTAGAACATCAATGGATTTTCATGCTCAAGACAAGCAGATTCAGAAGAAGATTGATTGGATTTCAAGTCAAATAAGAGAAACAAAAATCCAACTTAAACGAGAATACAAAGAGCTTGAAGATGCTCTAAAAGAACAAGAAAAATTACGAAAAAAGAATAAAATTGCTTGAGGACTAAAAATGATTAGTGATTTATTCCATAAAGGCACAATACATTGAAGAAAAAATGGGCGAATTTTATCAAAAACTAACTGATGGTACAATTCAGAATCAAAAACCCGACGGTCAAGAGATAGTTAATTCTATGAAACGCGCAAAAATAACTGCACCAAAAATAATTCAATGGTCTGAGATGTGTTTTTGTTCTACCCCATTAAAACACGAACGTGAAACTATATTCGATCATTTTCTGACTGATTTAGAAACAAAAACCATAGATGATAAAGTTGAGTTTGTTGGTGAATCGTTTTTTGATTTTTTAGAAAGACAATTTAAAAAATAGATCTGCTATATGTGCTAAATCCTTTGGTTTTGAATCAATTTTGGCTGTAAAAGTAGGTTCAGAACCAACTCTTCTTTGTATTAATAGATGAATTAGCAACAAAAAAACTCCAACTTAAATTAAACCCGATTTATGGTAACTAGATGATTAATGCAAAATTTTCAATAGCTTTTGCAATAATTTTTGTATTTATTTTAATTACCCCATCAATTTCAAATGTGCTTGCCGAACAAAATGTAATGTGCTCAGACGGTAAAGTTCTAGTGTATAGAATTAATTCAGACAAATATGCTTGCCTAAATCCTTCTAGTGCTAGTAACTGGTACCAGAAAGGAATTGCAGAACCAGTTGAACAAATAATGTCAGAACAAGAAGAAACCACTCCCGAAATTAGCGCAGAGTTTCCATTTGAATCAAAGTATGTAGAAGTTTTAGGCTCTAAAATGCATTATATCGATGAAGGGCAAGGTGATCCAATTCTTTTTCTTCACGGTAATCCAACATCATCATATCTTTGGAGAAACGTAATTCCATATCTTTCAGATGATGGAAGAGCCATTGCAGTAGATTTGATTGGCATGGGAAAATCAGACAAGCCTGATATTGACTATAGCTTCGATGATCATGCAAGATACTTGAATGCATTTATCGAGGAGCTAGAACTCAAAGATGTCACACTAGTCATTCATGATTGGGGTTCTGGTTTGGGATTCAATTATGCTGCAAACAATGAAGATAACATCAAAGGAATTGCTTTCATGGAAGCATTATTGATGCCAATGCCTAGTTACGATGCAATGCCATCACAAGAAATGATAGAGATGTTCAAGAATTTTAGGACTCCAGGAATTGGAGAAGAAATGATCATGAATCAGAACATCTTTGTTGAACAACTCTTGCCTAGTATGATTCTAAGGGAACTATCTGAAGAGGAGTTCGATTACTATAGTGAACCATACCCAACTCCAGAAAGCCGCAAGCCAGTATGGAAATGGCCAAATGAGATTCCAATAGGCGGTGAGCCAAAAAATACTCATGACATTATTTCATCTTACAACCAATGGCTACAGACTACTGAGATTCCAATGTTGATGATTTATGCAACACCAGGAGTACTTGGAAATGAAATGGCTGTACAATGGGCCACAGAGAATCTGATGAATCTAAAGACTGTAAATGTTGGTCCAGGATTGCATTTCATCCAAGAGGATGCTCCAGATGAAATTGGAGAGGCAATATCAGATTGGTATCAAACAAAGTCAGAGAATGTGGTATATCAGAATGGTCCTTATCAATTAGTTGAGGTATCTGAAAATCTTTACAGCTTTGGCGGAATGAGTACATTTTCTATGGTTTTAGTTACAGATGACGGCGTGATTGTAGGTGACCCAATAAATCAAGATCACTCTGAAGTTATGCTTCAAGCTATTGAAGAAATTACAGATCAACCAATCAAATATGTAATTTACAGTCATAATCATTGGGATCATTCAGGAGGAGGACAAGTATTCAAAAACGAAGGAGCTACAATTCTAAGTCATGTTGATTCACGAGATTGGCTTTTGGAAAATCCAAATCCTAATGTCGTAGTTGCTGATGAAGTTTGGGAAGGTAATCTAAAAAAGATTGTTTTAGGTGGAAAAACACTTGAGCTTCATCACTTTGGTCCAAGTCACGGAGAAGGAATGACAGTTTTCTATTTACCTGATGAAAAAACTATTTTCATTGTTGATATTGTAACACCAAAAAGACTTGCCTTTACTATAATGCCTGATTTTACACCAAAAGGATGGGTGCAAACACTAACTGAAGTTGAAAAACTTGATTTTGATACTGCAATGTTTGGTCACAAAAATCCATATGGACCAGCTTCTGAAGTAACCGAAGTTAGAGAATATCTACAGGATTTGAGAGCTGAAATTTTTAGCATGATGGAACAAGGAGTTAACCCATTCATGATTCCATCAACAATAGAATTACCAAAATATCAAGACTGGGAGTTTTATGATGAATGGTTAGAAATGAATGCGTGGCGTATATTTCTGGAACCAGCTATGGGTTGGTAATAATTTTGTATACTAGAACAATGGATGGATTAAAAATAAAACGATAGTTGTAGATCTTGGCAGTTCCAATCGTCTAAATGCTAGTTTTTCTAATAATCTTTTAGTATTGTCATACTATACCATGATAATAGAATGGGTCTAAAAATTCCTGATAATCTGATTCACGCATCATTTTTCTTTATAGATATTGTAGGCTTGTCAAGTCCAGACATGTCTACAAATACCCAAACAAGTAAAATTAAGTTTCTAAACCAATGTATCTCTGAATCTAACTCATTCACTTCAATCTCTAAAGATGAAAAATTGGTTCTCCCTACTGGGGATGGAATGGCTGTTGGATTTTTAGCAGGACTTGAGCACCCACTTAATTTAGCAATTGAAGTTCACAAAAAACTAAACGAGTATAACAAAACTAAAGTTGACACCGATAAAATTTTTGTAAGAATTGGATGCCATAGTGGGAATATTTTTGTAGTGGAAGATGTGCTAGGAAACAAAAATTTTTGGGGACCTGGAATTATTATGGCACGACGAGTAATGGATCTTGGTGACGCTGCTCACATTTTAATGACATCAACAATGGCAGAGAGCCTAATTGAAGTGTCTGATAATTATAAGGAAATCATTCACCCTATGCATGACTATCAATTAAAACACAAAGAGATTGTGCTTCTTTATTCTATTTATGGAGACTCTTTTGGAAATCCTAACACACCAAAAAGAGGATTACTAGCCAAACCAAAACTTCACGACGAATTCAGTGCATCCAAAAAAACCATATCATATAATTCGGTTGAATTTGATTTAGGACTAAAAAACTCAAAAACAAATCTTCTTGATACAAAAAGGACATATTATTTTATGAACAATTCTGAAGAACCAATTTTTGAGGTGTCAAATGGCATCATTACTAATGTGGAAAAAAATTTTGCAGAACTCAATGTACAGGCATCTGATGAAAAAAACCGTGATTTACAAATAAAAGGAATTAATGTTGATTCTCCATTCCGTAAGGAATTTACTCTAAAATTAAACGACCCTGTATTTTCAGGAGACGAAAATAAGTCATTTGCAGTAAGATATCAATCAGAGGAGCCAGATCGATTTTATGAAAACATGTTTTTAATAAATACTCAAAAATTCATCCTCAAATTTAGCTTTCCTACTAACGAAGGAATCGATAAACCAAGATTGTATCACATAAAGCATCAGGACAGAGACAAAAAAATGTTAGACATGGACCCTGATACAAAGCAAGGAGTTGTTACTCAGGTAAAATGGGAAATAGTTAATGGCGTTTCTGAAAATGATATGATTAGACTAGAATGGTAAATTGTTCCATTTGTTTATTAGCTCTACTCTGACACAGGTATCCTATCATGATCTCTTATTAGCCTAAACCTTTCATCATTTCGTAATTTCTCAAAATTATTGTCAACAAGTAATCTTTTTCTTTTATTTACATCAATCTTGCATGCCTTTTCTAGTAACGTTAAACACTCTTCAATGTTATTTAGCATCAATTGACTTTTGGATTTGTCATAAATTACTTCTGGTTCATTTTCGTCTAATTTTAGAGCCTCATCAAAACATCGATTAGATTCTTCAAATCTTTTGATATCATATAATGCCAATCCCTGAATATGCCAAAACTGAATAGGAATTGGTTTTACGTTTTTTGCATCATCAAAATATATGACTGCTCTTTCGAATTTCTTGTGATTTTTTAAAGTATGGGCTTGATCATTTAACTTCAAAAATTCTGCATGTTTTAGCTCCCATGCCTTATTGAAGCATTCTACTGCTTCTCTAGGTTTATTGAGTGTATAAAGAACAACTGCTTTTTGGTATAATGTCTCAAAGCTTTTTTTGTTAAATTCTAAATCCTTATCAAAACATTCTAAGGCTTCTTCATATTTTCCAATTTCTGTCAAACCAATTCCCCTGCAATGCCAATAATCAGGCGATTTTTTTTCTTCCTTTTTTGAATAAACTTTATCGTAGGCTTTTAGCGATTCTTCAAATTTTCTTTCTTTTTTTAATGATTCTGCTTTTTTTAACCAGAAATCATCGGGTTTACTCATATATTCTTAAAATGAGGATATGATAAAAATTTACTTATTATATCATGATAATATCATTGAATCTTTCTCATTGGTAATCAAAACTTTTCAAAAAAGTTAAACACCCACGTAGAGGAATGAAAAGCAGATGGGTGAGGGGACTAAAGTAAAATTCCAGTTAGGTAGTTCTACTGGAATCAAAGCAATAATTATAGTTGCAGTTATTGCTGTTGCACATCAATTGTATCTTGAAGAATTTCCTGAGGATGAGGAAATGACTTTAGGCACTTTCACTTATGGCATAAGTTGTTTAGCAGTTGGAATTGCCGCAATTTTTGTTGCACGACGGTATTGGGGTTCTGAAATATTTGGAAAAACTTACTTGTCATTGTCTATTGCATTTTTCTTACTAGCTGCAGGTGACTTTACTTACATTTACTATGATTGGTATACAGACGAGGCACCATATCCTTCTTTTGCAGATGTATTTTTCTTCTTGTTCTTTCCTTTTGCTGCCTTTCATTTAGTTAAGAACATAAAATATTTCAAAAAAGACTTGAAATGGGGTCCAAAGATTGCTGTGCCAGCTTTAGTGATTCTCATTGTGGGTATTTTTGCGTACATGTCATTTGATATGATCGAGGAGGAACCTTTTGATTTTTACTTTGGTATGCTGTTTGTTTTTACCTCTGCAGTGATATTTGCATTAGCAATTCTTGGAGCAGCAGTGTTTCGAGATAGTATTCTTGGAACATCTTGGTTAATCCTTGCTGGAGGTATTTTTGCTTTTACTGTAGCTGATGTTTGGTATTATTATCTTGAAGTAGTTGATGGGTATACATCTTATCATTATGTAAATACATTATGGGTTTTGGGAAGCGCTGCTATTGTATATGCATTATACAAGCATAAGAAAACAATCTAGTGTCAACTTTATGATCTCACAAACTAGTTTTTATATTGTATAAGAACGGATGTAATGTAACTATGAAGTCATACTTCATCTGTAAAATTTGTGGGGAAGACTTTCCTACAATTAAACTTGAGAAACATATCAAGGAATATCATTTTTGGGATTAAACCTAGTCAACAGCAGGATTTGCAAGGATAAATTTGGGTTTTCATGGGTTCATAACCTATTAGACTCATAGATCACTTTTCGTTAGTTATGAAATTTTATACCTTAGCTTCTTGAGTATAGGAACATGGGTAAAAGCAAAGAAATTACGAAGGAAGGAATGTCAAGTAGAATTAATTTCAAAGTTTTGGGAATTATTTTTGCTTTAACTATCGCGTATCAAATTTCCCTCTATCAAGTTGACCCTGAAGAATTTAATGTGCCCGAGGCCCTATATCTAGCAGGAATTCTTGGGTGCGCAGTATTTTCGTTCATGGTATTCAAAAAATATAGAGGCTCAGAAGTTTTTAGTAAGGCTTATCTTTTTTTGGCATTAGCATTTGTTTCATGGTTTATTGGAGATGTGGGTTATGTTTACTATGATCATGTTCTACAACTTGATCCTTATCCTAATCCTTTTGATGTAGGTTTTGCTGCATCGTATTTATTTGCCAGTCTTCATTTATTGCTAAACATCCGCTATTTTAGACCACAGTGGAATATTGGAATGAAAATTTTGTTGGTGGCTCTTCCAATTGCGATGCTTGTAACATATTCGCTTATAGCATCTGCAGTGTGGGGGGATTATGACGAACTATCATTTGATATAATTTATGGAAATCTTTTCGCTGTTGGCGCAACCATTGAACTATCTCTAGCCATTTTAGGAGCAATAGTTTTTCGTCGGAGTATTTTGAAAGAGGTGTGGTTATTACTAGTCATAGGAATTTTCATTTGGACAATTGGTGATGTCTGGTATGCATTTGCGGAAGTCTTTGAAACTTTTGATAATACTCATCCAACTAACACTTTATGGGTGCTCTCATTCATGGTAGTCATGTATGCGTTGTATAAACACCGAAAAGTGATTTAACAAATTATTCAAACTATCCGGATCAAAACTAACATTCGATAGTACATGGACCGTAAAAAAGTTACAGTACATGGACGGTTCCCACCGATTTGAACCCATTTTTGGCTGTAAAAGTAGATTCCGAACCAACCATTCTTGTTAGAATAGTGAATTATGAATAAAACATCTCCTTTAAACAAACTCTTTTTTACAATCCAATATGGAAATTGCCGTAAACGCTGGTCTGACAGTTTTAGGAATTGTAATGCTATGCTTTGGAGGACATTATCTAGTAGAAGGAGGAGTTGCCATTGCAAGACGTTTCAGGATTAGCTCATTCATAATTGGCATGACCGTAGTTGCGTATGGCACATCAACACCAGAGCTTGCAGCATCAATAGCTGCAGCTGGTCAGCATACTCAATTAATCTTGGGAAACGTTGTGGGTTCTAACATTAGCAATATTGGAATGGTTATTGGAATTTCTGCAATTTTGGTTCCACTTGTAGTACAAAAAACTACAGTAAGAAAGGAGGTACCAATCATGATTGGAGTATCTCTTTTGTTAATTGTATTGTCCCTTGATAATGGCATTTCTCAATGGGAAGGGGGTTTACTAATTGCAGGTCTTATTGCATTTACTCTATACATATACAAAAGTGCAAAAAAACAACGAGATAATAGTAATTTTGAAAATACTGAAGAACCTACTAGAAAAAGTAATTTTGGTAGATCTATTGGTCTTCTTGCTTTAGGTGTAGGGCTGCTGTGGGCTGGTGCCATTTTAACAATTGACAATGTTATAGTTATTGCAGAATCATATGGAATCACAGAGAGAATAATTGGCCTTACAATAATTGCAATTGGAACATCACTTCCAGAATTAATCACATCTATTATTGCAATTAAAAAGGGACACCATGATATTGGAATTGGTACTATCATTGGCAGCAATATCTACAATGTATTGATGATAATTGGCGTAGCAGGTGCAATTGGTGGAATTGTTGTTGTATCTGAAGTGTTCATTGATTATGCAGTAATGATTGGATTCAGTGTTGTATTGCTAATTGTAATGAAAACTGGAATGATTACAAGACCCATGGGCATTGGCTTGGTAGTAGCATTTGCTGCCTATTTAGGATGGCTTTTACTCTTTCCCTAATGGGTACTCATATTCCTGTCAGCTAAAGATTCTATTTTGGCTACTGGATAAAAATAATTAGTTAGTTATTCTTGTTCTTGTACAATATTTAATGTCATAGTAGTTCTGACCAAATCCAAATTCCTTATCTTTTTTGTGATAATCTTTTCTAGTTCTTTATGGTTTTCTGCTTCAATTTTTCCAACTACATCATAATTTCCATAAACCACATCTGCCTCCTTTACCTCAGGAATTTTGTTGAGATCCCGCAATACTAGATCTTCTCTTGCCTGGTCACAATGAATAACAACATAAGCTTGTGCACTAGTTTTTCCCAAAATTGAACCCATTAATTTTTCGGTATCAACTTTGAATAGTTCTTCTCCTTCAACTTTTGTTAGCGTCATTGTAGAACGAATATTATCAACTTTCCTAATTTTTTCAGTAATTGTTTGTGTTATTTTTTCTTGTGAATCAGCTTCTAGCTTTGCAACAATGTCATAAAGTCCCAAAGTACCATGAACCTCCTTAACATTTTCTATAGTTTTTAATATAGAAATTACGGATTTTTCAGAACCCAATTTACAGCTCATCAAAACAAACGCTTTTGCCATCTTAATTTCTAATTCTATAAGAAGTCATATCTCAACTTCTTTTTCTTAATTTAGTCTCCTGTTTTTCTTTAGAATCTGAATGAACTTCTAGATGGTCATACAATTTTTCTTTGGATTCAAAAATTTGGTCGCAATAATAACATTGATGACTCATAAAATTTCTCCCAATTCAATTACATGTTGCAGAATTAGTTTTTTCCCTTCTATCATATAATTACTATAAACATACTATGATATCTCTTTTTCATAATTAGAGCCCTAACATTAAATAGGAATTACTTTAATTTTTTCTGCTCGTATAGTTGGAGCAATTGATGGTAATGACGCCCACTGTAAAACATTTTTTGAATCATCACCAATGGCTGAAATATTTTGCAACATTACTGGTAAGTTATGAACAATTCTAACTGAAGTTCCAGGAGATTTTATCTTTCCATTTTCAATAATTCTAACTCCACTTCTAGCAGTACATGAAAAATCTCCTTTAGTTGGATTTACTGCATAAGTATACCAAAGTCTGCCCACCAGTAATCCCTTTTTTGTGTCTTTGATAATTTCATCTCTACTCATCCCATCTCCAATTATTCTAATATTGTGTGGAGCTGCACTAGGAATTGGTTCAGCACTACGTCCCATTGGTGAGCCCATTCTAGTTGCATTGCCAGAAGATTCTTTTCCTTCCTTGAACGCATGAAACAAATCAGAATATAGTCCTTGAAAGATTCCTTTTTCAATTAATGATTGAGATGTTGTTTCAAAACCCTCATCATCAAAAATTTTACTTCCAATTCCTTCAGGTGCATGTGCATCATCAACCAAACTAAATTCATCAACTGCAATTTTTGATCCAAGCTTGTTTGAAAAACAGCTTTTCTTATCAGAGTAAGTTTTAAGATCAAAGTTTGATGAAAATACAAATGCTAAAAGCTCTCCAACAGAATATGGATCAAAAATAATACTATATTCTCCAGCTTCTGGTTTTTGTGGATTAATTGAATCAACGCACATCTCTAATGCATCAGAACCAACTAATTCTGGAGTAAATGCTCCCAAAGTACGACAGCTTGCTTGTCCTATACCAGAAACAGGTAAACTTCCTTCTTCTGAATCTGCATTAATGGTTCCAGAAATGTAAGTTGCATCATCAGAACAACTTAGTCCATTGGTATTTGAAATCTCTAAACTTTCAGAAACTATGTTGAGCGAACCAGTAATACTTGATATTTTTGAATGCGATGCTGCATTAATCATTGTTTGAGCAATATCAACTGCTTGTGTTCCAGAAATATCAACTAATTTTTTATCATAAAGTTTTTCGATTCGAGCTGATGATTTGAATTCAGACGGTAATGATTTCCAGAATTCCTTTGGTCTTTGTAGTGCAGATGAGGCTAAAGCCTGCTCTACAATTTTTGGAGCCTCTTCAATGTTTGTAGTCTGTGCCGACGAAATTTTTTTTTGGTTAATGACTCGTATTCCAAGTGATTTTTCTTGATTTTGTTTTATTTCAGCTATTTCTGAATCGGTAATTCTAACTGTAATTATTTTTCTTTGAGAAAAAATAGATTCACACTCGTCTATTTTGAGATTTTTTGCATGAGTTAATGCCCTATCACAGGCAGACAATTATTTTTCCCTAGGATTTTTGTACTTGTACTTGTCGATTTTAATTAATTCAAAATAGGAACCAAACTTTGATTGGTCTTCTACCTCATCAAGTGCATCTACATGATTATCTTCATTTTCAAATGTTCTCAAAATTTTGTATGAGGTGCTTCGCTCAGCTGGAACACGCCCAATTTCTCGGACTAGTCTCCTAATCTCTTTTGGTCTAATTAACTGTCCGTGTTGGGCACCAGCAGACGTTGAAATGCTTTCATTGATCAGAGTTCCTCCAAAGTCGTTAGCTCCCCATAATAACAAAAGCTGAGACATTTTTTTTCCTTCTTTAACCCAAGACATTTGTATATTGTTAATGTAGTTGTTTAGCATAATTCTTGCAATTGCATGTGTAAGCAGTACATCTTTTGCACTTGCACCATGTTGTATGTTTTCATGAAGATTATGTTTGTACATTGGTGCTTCATTTGCAATAAAATTCAATGGTACAAACTCTGTAAATCCTCCAGTATCTTTTTGAATCTCACGAATCTTTGCAATGTGGTTTACTCTATCACGTGCACTTTCTACAT
>BFAR01000113.1 GCA_008974855.1 archaeon MnTg01 | reverse complement strand
TGTATTCTCTTTGCTTAAAAAAATCAGTTTTCAAATTTTGTTCAATTTTTTTATCAAAAATAAGAAAAGCTGGATCATTACCTATTGTTTGAAATGCACTTCTCTTACTAGTATGATTTTTTCTAACTCGTGTTCCTAAATGTGCAACAACTAAATCATCACTTTCATTATGATGCATTACAACAAAAACGCCCTTAGTATTAGATTCTATAACAAATCGAACTGCGGAAATCAAGTTTAATGCTGCATCTGATGAAGGTCGATCTGAGGATCTTTGTGAACCAACCAAAACTATAGGTATAGGATATCCTGCTAATGCAAAGGAAAGGAACGCAGCACTGTATTGCATAGTATCTGTTCCATGTGCTACAACAATTCCTTTGTAATCTGATTTTGCATAAGAATCAAGTTTTTCTGCAATTTGTTTCCAGTGTTCAGGTTCAAGATTTTCAGAATATTCAGAAAAAAGGACATTAGCATCAATATTTGCAATCTCTGCTAACTCAGGTACAGCCGCACTAAGATCTTCAGCACTTAAGGCTGGTGTTACAGCACCAGTTCTATAATCAATTTTACTTGCAATGGTCCCACCTGTTGATAAAAGTAAAATTTTTGGTAAAGATGAATCAGATTTAACCTCCGATGTAGATTTTTTTTCAATTTTTTTAGATGAGATAAATTCAATTTTTTTAATTTTCTTAATCTCTATTCCTATATTATAACCACTTTTTAGCTTAAGAGCAACGTGACTATCATCAGTGTTTTCATAACGAGGCATAATTATGCCTGTATATGTTAAATCTTCTGTAATCTTTACTGAATCTCCTACCTTTACTTTAGATTCTTTTAGAAATGTAAGAGATGCTCCTGTATAGCCTCTATATTCTGACATTTAGGTGGATTAGATTGGCTATTTTATTAAAACTACCTGTAGTAAGATGCAACAACTTTCTGTCCAAGCTTTAGATCTTTTTGGTCCCTTACTTTCTTCACAGCCTCTTCAAAGTGCTTCATAGTTATTTTTGCTTTCTCTGCAGCCTTTTCAGCCTCTTTAACGTCAGGATGATTATCTAGAAATTCATGTATAACTAATGAAACTGCTGTATTTGAAATAGCAGCAACATCAGCTCCACTCATTCCATCTGTCATTTCTGCAATTTTTTCTACATTAATAAAACCTGGGCTCTGAGGATCAACATCAGCAGGAATATCTTTTACATTAATCTCCAATATCTTCTTTCTACTTTCTTTATCAGGCAATGGAATTTGTATAATTTTATCAAATCGTCCTGGTCGGAGTAATGCAGTATCTATCATATCTGCTCTGTTTGTAGCTGCAAGAACTACTACCCCATGCATATTTTCCATTCCATCAAGTTCAGTTAAAAGTTGACTAACAACTCTTTCTGTAACTGCAGTTTCTCCACCTGCACCTCGAATGGGAGCAATGGAGTCAATTTCATCAAAGAATATTACACACGGTGATGCTTGTCTTGCTCTTCGAAATATTTCTCTAATTCCTCTTTCAGATTCACCAACCCATTTTGAAAGCAGCTCAGGTCCTCGAACAGAAACAAAGTTAGCTTCGCTTTCAGTAGCTACAGCTTTAGCTAGTAATGTTTTTCCAGTTCCACTAGGACCATGTAATAAAATTCCACGAGGCATTTTATGTCCTAACTTCTCATACAATCCTGGATACTTCATTGGCCACTCTACAGCTTCTTGTAACTCTCGTTTTACTTCTACTAATCCACCGATCTCATCCCAACTCACATCAGGATTTTCAATGAAAACCTCCCGCATTCCTGAGGGAGTGACTTCGATGAGCGCTTTTTGGTAATCTTCGCCATTTACAATAAGTTTATCCAAAGTCTCAGTAGCTATTTTTTCATCTTCTAGGTTTAGTTCAGGTAGTAATCTTCGTAAGCATTTCATAGCAGCTTCTTTACACAAATATTCCAAATCTGCACCAACATATCCGTGACTAACTGCAGAAATTTTGTCTATGTTTACATCATCTGCCAAAGGCATGTTTCTAGTGTGAATTAAAAGAATGTCTTTTCTTCCTTTCTTATCAGGAACTTTAATCTCAATTTCCCTATCAAATCTACCAGGTCTTCTCAAGGCTGGATCAATTGCATTTGGTCTGTTTGTTGCAGAAATTACAATTACTTTACCTCTTGCTTCTAATCCATCCATTAACGAAAGCATCTGTGAAACAACTCTGCGTTCTACTTCTCCAGTTACTTCTTCTCTTTTAGGTGCAATAGAATCAATTTCATCAATAAATATAATGGATGGCGATTTTTCTCTAGCTTCCTTGAAAATTTCTCTTAGTCTTGCTTCACTTTCACCATAAAATTTACTCATAATCTCAGGACCAGAAATACTAATGAAGTGAGCATTACTTTCATTTGCTACAGCCTTTGCAAGTAAAGTCTTGCCAGTACCTGGTGGACCATACAAAAGTACTCCTTTAGGTGCTTCAATTCCTAATTTTTCAAAAATTTCTGGATGTCTTAGTGGTAACTCGATCATTTCTCTTACTTTTTTAATTTCATTATTAATGCCACCAATGTCTTCGTACGTTACTTGGGGAACTCCTCTTAGAGTTTCTCCTTTTTCAGCTATATGGAAAACTGTTTTTTGAGTAACAAGAACTGCATCAGCTGCGGGAGTAACACCAATTACTTGAAAGGTTAATCGTCCTCCAAAGTATGGCACCATTACATTATCCCCCTTAATTAGAGGAACACTTTCTAAAGCATCAGCAAGATATCGTTCATCAATTGGTGGAATCGCTTCTAATGGAGCTACAACAATTTTTTCTGCTGCCAATGCTTTAATTTTTCTTACAGCAATTGTATCTCCTATTGCAATTCCAGAATTATTTCGACCAAGTCCGTCAATTCTAATAATTCCTTTTCCTTCATCAGAAGGATAAAGGGGAAGACATTTTGCCACTGTGCGTCGTTTTCCTTTAATTTCAATTACATCACCAGTAGATGCATTTAGTGTATCCATTGAATCATAATCAATTCTAGCTACACCTCTTCCAACATCTCTGGTATAAGCTTCTAACACCTTTAGGGAAAGAGCATTCTGACTCATACGAAAATTCCCACCGACTGTGTTTTTATATCTTTGGCAGTATTTTTCTAACAAAATAATCAAATCTTATAAAAAATCATCATTTCTAACACAAACTTAAAATCTCTATTAAATTGAAAAACGATCAATTTGGGAAAGAGACCATTAGTTAGAAGAAGAGGCCGAGGAGGCATGCAGTTTAGAGCTGCTAAGACTAGAAAGCTTTCCCCTGCAAAATACCCAAATTATGCTTTAACTGAAAAGCATCAAGGAGACATTATTGATTTAGTTCATGAAAGTGGACGTGATGCCCCACTTGCAAAGGTTAGATTTGAAGACGGTTCAGTTTCCTTTATTCCTGCCGTACTTGGAACAAAAGTTGGATCAAATATACAATTTGGTTTGAAGGCAGAAATTACTGACGGAAATGTAATTAGTGTTCAAAACATTCCAGACGGTACACTTGTGTGTAATGTTGAAAGACATTTTGGAGATGGAGGCACTCTCATTAAATCTGCGGGAACTAATGCAACAGTGTTTTCGCATGGTCCTGACGGAGTAACACTAAAACTTCGTTCTGGAAAATTTTCAACACTTAATCCAAAAAATCGGGCAATGATTGGAACCTTAGCTGGAGGTGGTGTTGAAGACAGACCATTAATGCGTGCAGGAGTCAAATGGCGTAGATTTAGATCAAAAGGACAAAAGTATCCCATTGTAAG
>BFAR01000112.1 GCA_008974855.1 archaeon MnTg01 | reverse complement strand
TCACCTGACCATTCGTTTGCTCTTCAATTCTTTGAATGCAATCAGGAACGGTAATTCTATATTTCTCACGTTCTTGTTTACCCATTCTTCCAGTCAGTGAGACTGGTTGGAAGTTTACAGCATGAACAACATCCAAGTTCTTTTGAGCATATCTAATAATTCCCCCTAGTTCATGATCATTAATTGATTTGATAACTGTTGGAACAAATACAACAGAAGAACCGGTTTTTCTACAACTATCTAGCGCATATGGTATTTCCCAATGGTTCTTTGGATTGGTTCTTGCAGTAACTCCATCAAAACTTAGATAAAGATTGTTACAACCTGCTAGTCTAACTTCTCGTGCGGCTTCTGGATCTAAAGCGTGTCTAATTCCGTTTGTGTTCATCTGAATATGTTCTACGCCTTCTTCTTTCATTATCTTGATAAGTTCACAGATATCTTCTCGTAGCATTGGTTCACCACCGGTAATTTGCATAGAGTTTCCTGGAATTGGTCTTTCGGCTCTAAGTGTTTTCATCATTGCTCGGACTTGGGTATGATCAGGCTCATACATGTATGCGCCTTCAAGGCCTTTCTTTACATAGAAGAAACAATACCAGCATGTTAGGTCACATCTGTTAGTTACAATCATGTTAGCTAGACCACTGTGAGAGAGATGGTTTGAGCATAATCCACAGTTGTTTGGGCAAGAACACTTGTCTGCCATAATGACGTTAGGTGCATGAGCCCCTTTTCCGTCAACCCAGTAAGTACTAAATTTTTTATACAAATCATATGAACCAAAGTAAAGTTCTTCACATTCACCATGAGTGGGACAAGTCTTTGTCATGAAGACTTTAGTATCTCTCTCAAATACTTCAGCGTCCAGAATCATATTACAATCTGGGCAGATACTTTGAGTGAATCTAATAGTCGATTTTTTGCCCAGCTGTTTTATAGATTGATTAGCAATCTGAATTAGTGCCATTCCTATCAAAAGGCACTTTTCTAGAATGGTATTTAATGACTTTCACACTTGCCCCCGTGGGATAAAGGAGAATCATTCGTAGGGGATTTAAATACCAAAAAAATGCGCTTAGATCGCATGAGTATCTCAGACAAAACACGAAAGTCACTTGATAAGATTGGGCTAACCAGTTATGAGATCAGAACTTTTTCTTCATTACTAAAGGCAGGGGAGCTTACTGCTTCAGATTTAAGCCAGAAATCTGGTGTACCCTACTCAAAAATTTATGAGGTGTTAGGATCTTTAGAAGAAAAGGGATGGGTAGGGTCTGATGATTCTCGGCCTACAAAGTATTTAGCAAAATCACCTGCAACAGCTCTAGAAACCACAAAACAAAGACTAGATTCGGAGTTTAAGGATAATCAAAATGTAGTTTTGAATGAATTAATTCCCCTTTATGAAAAAAGTGGTACCAGTGAAAGACCAGACATTTGGGTTTTATCTGGCAATGTTAACATTATTTCAAAGATATTAGAAATGATAGATTCTTGCAAAAACGAGGTAATGATTGCTGTACCAAGAGCTAGTGAAGATCTAGTCAAACAAGCATTACCAAAGCTTAGATTACTTCATGATAAAGGAGTTGAAATTACTATTCTAATATCCGACTCCTTAGACAAAGAATCTCTCAAAGCAATTTCAAGAGTAGCTACAGTAAAGGTGAAAAAAGGTCTTTTTGGAGGAGGGATTATTTCAGATAAACGGTATGTAGTAATTCTCTTAGGGCCTGAGCTTAGTGATTCTACCTCGACCGATATTGTTGCTATTTGGGCAGATCATGCTGGATTAGCAGGATTTGCAAGAGAGTATTTTGAATATTTATTAAAAGACTCCAAGAAGGTTTAGTTAAATGACTGATGAAATTCTTTTTGTAGGTACTGCCGAAGCAGAACATGTTGAAATGTACCTTAAAGCCATTTGGCATCTTAAGGAAAGAAACGAACCAGTAAAAATTAGTTCGATTGCAAAAATGCTCAATGTAAGACAACCAAGCGTTGTTCAGATGTTAAAAAAACTCAATGGGCAAAACTTGGTAGACTATAACAAAGCTGGCGTTAAGCTTACAGAAGAGGGTGAAAAAGTAGGTGCTAGCATGATGCGAAATAGTAGATTATTGGAGGTTTTGATGGAAAGTGCACTTAAAGTCGAGATAGATGAAGAAATGGTTTGTGGTATTGAGCATCATATGAACAAAATATTTACAGATGCACTATGCACCATGTTAAAACATCCAAGAAAATGTCCACACGAACATGATATTCCACCAGGAGAATGTTGTAGGAATAATTCTTAGGTCTAAAATATTTTGATAATTGTTATTCATCTAGATAATTAGAAACTGAAAAAGAAGAAATACTATTAAGGATTCTCCTTAGTATGGTTTGTTTTTGTGGTTGTGAAAGTTTCGAAAAGGATCCAAATGGTTTCAAAGCTGGTTGTGTTAAATGTAATCATGGTGCACAAAACCACGATACGGAATTTAGAGAAGCTGCTAGATCCAATGAAGGCCAGAGTCAGAAAAGAGATACTGATTTTGGATAAAAAATTCTATTCACCAATTATCTTGACTAGAACACGTTTTTTTCTTTTTCCGTCAAATTCACCATAAAAAATCTGTTCCCATGGACCAAAATCCAATGTCCCATTAGTTATTGCTATAACAACTTCACGACCCATTACTTGTCGTTTTAGATGAGCATCTGCATTGTCTTCACCAGTTTTATTGTGATCATAATTATCTATTGGTGAATGCGGAGCCAATTCTTCAAGCCATTTCTCATAATCTTTGTGTAGTCCTTTTTCATTGTCGTTAATAAAAACACTAGCAGTAATGTGCATTGCATTAACTAAACATAAGCCATCTTTAATACCACTTTTTTTTATTAATTTTTCTATTTGAGATGTTATGTTTACAAAAGCTATTCTAGTTTTAGTGTTAAATGATAGATATTCTGTTAGGGAATTCATATTTCATTAAATGTAAAACATATCATAAATATCATAAGATGCAGGCTCAGAACTCAAGATCCCTATCATCAAATCAGAGGGATAGAATCATCAACGCCTGCATAATAGATTCAATCTAATTACTTATTGAATTTTTCAAAAAGCTTGATAAATGGCATGTACCTAAATAGCCTAAATGGTTAAGATAGATACTCCAGCGTCAATTGATAGTTTCAGACGTTTCATTATTACTAGTACTTGTAGTTCATTTGTTCCAAGCAGTTATCTAGACGATTACGAAGTTTTTCCAGAAAGAGAAGATTCACTTGGTTCTATCTATGTTGAAGCTGCTGACAAAGTTACTTTGAAAAAACTTCGAGAGATAACTTTTGTTAATGCAAGAGACGTTTTGGGAATAATCTATAATTCAAAAAGTGGTAATACCCATTTAAAATGGCGTCAAATTAGAAGATTAAATGGCAAAGTTACAGGTGAGGCTTCCCAAAATTCACTTGTTAATTTGGCCGAGAGTGGTGTAATTACAATGGAATGGGTAGAAAACTACGTACGGAAAAAAGCTGAAGAAAGTAAAACAAACATCAATGAAATAACGAGCTAAACTCTATTTCTTTATGTTTATTATAAAATTTCTATAAATGATAACAAAAATTTTAGATAATAACTCTATTTCAATTATCCCAGAAGAATCTGATGATTTACTTACACTGCGTAGAATAATTAAAGCAGGAGATCGAATTGTTGGTACTACAACTAGAGTAATAAAACAAGATAAAGAGTATGCAAGACCAGACAGAGGAGATAGAGTAAGAATTAAAATATCTCTTGAAGTTGAAAAAATCTCATTAGATAATGTTTTAGATAAGTTAAGAGTTGCAGGCAAAATCATGGAGTCAAATAATGAAGCTGTTACACATGGTTCTCATCATTCGTATCTAATACAGCTAAATGAGGGATTTAATTTAATTAAAAAACACTGGACTGTTGTTGAAAAAAAACTTATTCATTCAAATAAACAAAAATTTGGTTTTCTTCTAATTGGTATTGATACTACCGATTGTGGTATAGGTAGATTAAAAGGAACTCATCTTCAATTAACCCCAAATATCTATTCTGGTTCAAGTGGAAAACAATACAAGTCAAATTTTAATATAGAAAAATTTTTTGAAGTTATTCAAAAAGCTGTTGCGTCATCTCTTAAAGAAGGAGATGTTATCATAATTTTTGGACCAGGAGAAACTAGGAAACGATTTAGTAATTATCTTCAAAAAACTTCAATTGGTCAAAAACATAAAATCCAAGTAATTGAAGGAATAGATTCTGGTGGAGAAGATGGTATCTATATTTTTACAAAATCTGAATCTATGAAGGAAATTATGTCAGATAGTAAACTTGCAAAGGTATCATCTATTATTGATGAGATTATGATTCGAGCCAATAAAAAAAGTAGAAAGTTTACCATGGGTTTTGACGAAACAAAAAAGGCTAATCAATTTGGAGCAGTAGATTCTTTGGTGTTTTCAGATAAAATTCTTCAAACTGAAGATGAAGAAAAAATAATTAAGCTTTTAAATGATGCAGAAGCTAAGGGAGTAAAAACCTACAGTGCTGATTCAACAACTGATGTAGGATTGAGAGTTACTGGTTTGGGAGGAATAGTTTCTTTGCTAAGATTTCCAGTAGAAGTCTAATTTGTTGATTCTATTAACCATTTTAAATATGGTTGATTTATTGAGCGAACATCAATTTCTGCAATTTCAGGAACCCTATAAGGATGCATTTTTTTTATGGCTTTTTTCAAAGAATTTTTGTTTTTTTGAGTTGTTTTAAAAATAGCTAAAAATTCAGTGGTATTTTCAACTTTTCCTTTCCAAGAATAAATCGAAGAGATTTTAGAAATATTAACACATGCAGCTAGTCGATTTTTAACTAATTCATTTGCAGTTTTTTTTACTGTTTTTTGGTCTGGATAAGTAGATACGATTATCACAGCTTTCATAGCAAACGATAAATTTACCTGATTAAAAAAAGTAACAATTACTTTGGAACTAGACTTTATTACCGAAAATTCGATTATTTACGTCCTTATGGGATGGGTAGTAGTTTTTTTTGTAGCAAAAGGACTAAAATTAGAAAATCGAGGTTTTGAGATAAAGCCTTACAGTTTGACTTACAAAAATTATGGAGTTCAATCTGCACTTACAAAAATGTTAGGTCGAACAAGAAGAGGTATTAGAGTTTTTGCAGATGTAAGTGTAATTGCAGGATTTTTGATGATGGGTTTTGCATTCTGGTTTTTGTTAAATAATGTTTTAAACTATTTTGTGGAGCCTACAGAGTTTTCAGAATTAACAATATTAATTCCTGGAGTTACTTTAACATCTTCTGCATCTATTGCTTACTTTTTGCTATCAATTCCTATTGTTTTAGTAATTCATGAAGGAGCACATGGAATAGTAGCTACTTTAGAAAAAATTAAGATTAAAACTGGGGGTTTTGCAATTTTCATAGCATTATTTGCAGGATTTGTAGAACCAGATGAAGAAGATTTTGACAAAGCTAAAAAGATTTCTAAATTAAGAGTAATTGGGGCTGGTGCTACATCTAATG
>BFAR01000111.1 GCA_008974855.1 archaeon MnTg01 | reverse complement strand
CCATCAATTTTAGAAAGAACTTTACTAGTTACAGTATATACTCCATCTTCTAGTGGTGGTGTTGTTACTACAAAAGATACTTCACCATCAAAGTATTTTGTATCCCTGTTGTCGATTTGTTCTCCATTACTATCAAAAACTTTTAGAACACTAAAATCAATTTCAACTGCTTCAGAAAATGTAACAGAAACTTGAGTAATTCCTATAGGAACATTTGATGCTTGTGGGGGATTAGTTTCAGTAGTGAATGGATGGCCTTCCGCTAAGGGAAAACCAAATGAAATAACTAATATCAAAACCAGAAAAAGTTTCTTCATTTACTCACTAAACCACTCTTGATAATTTAAAGACTTGAGGGATTCGATATTTATGCCAAATCTAGTAAAGATAATAACATGTTTACAACCTAAGTAATTCGTGCATTATCTTTTACCTATTATTACTATTCTAATATTTGGAGGATTAGGATATTCTTTAGCTGACGCACACACAACTGTCCATGTAGAACAATATGAAATAGAGGTCGGGTGGGATATTGAGCCCCCAGTTGTAGGATTCAGAAATGTTATAGTGTATGAAATCAGTGAAAGTCCTTCTGAAGGAGTCAAATCTGGAATAACTAGTGCTTTTAAAAATTTACAATCAACAATTAGAATGGGCGGAGTAACTAAGGTATTGGATATTAATTCTGATCCAAGACCTGGAAATTATTTTTCAAAAATTATTCCAACAAAAACTGGGTCACTAAGTATTGAACTAAAAGGTGAGATTAATGGAGTTCCAATAGACATTGAAATACCATTAGAAGATGTTGAGACTACGGCGGTACTTGATTTTCCTTCATCATCTGGTTCATCATCAGGCCAAGAAGTTGCAGCTTTGAAAAATGCAATGTCCGCTCTACAAAAAGATGTTACTGAAATTAAATCAAAACTTGACAGTGTTGATACAAGTTCTGTAGACTTTAATGCAGAGACTACATACAACTTTGCTGTATTTGGATTATCACTTGGTGCAGCTGGTGTTATTTTAGCAATAATTGCAATGATAAAAAGAAAATAAGATAGAGTAGTATTCCTAAAGTCTTGGAATTACTCTGATTTTTGCGGTAACTGCTATGATGCTTATTATTGATACTGCTAGTATCATCATTGCAATTGTACCAAATTCTGGTACTACTTGCTTGGTTGCAACCTCTCCTATTGGACCAGTGAATGGTTGATCAATTCCAAATCCATTGAATGTTACTTGAACATCAATTGGAGTTGCATCAGATGCAGCCATGGCTATTTCCATTGTGGTATGGTCCATAACGCCATCATGGTCATGTACACCGGTTTCGTCTAGAATTGTTGTACCATCTTGTGTAGCCATTACGTCATAGTTAACATGCTCAACAGCATTTCCATCCATGTCCGTAAATTCAACACTTACAGTCACTGTTTCTCCAGCTCCGGCAGAACCAGTAGTGATTTCTACCATTATTCCACCATCTTCTTCGGCCATTGCTGCTCCAACCATTACCACTCCTTGCATCCAAGGATGAACAATACAGAAGTAATCTACTGTACCCTCTTCGTCAAATGTGTATGAGTATGTTGAGCCTGCCATTAGCAAACCACTGTCAAACATTGCTCCTACAGAATCTGAATCACTAGGAGTTCCACTTGTAACAGTGTGAGCTGCAGTGTCATCGTTACTCCATGTAACTTCGCCACCTACATCAACTGTGACTTCATTTGGAATCCAACATTCGTTAGTTTCCTCACATCCTGGGACTGAAGAACCTGCTGGTATGCCTACAGAAGCATCTGCAAATGCTGTTTGTGTAGTTGCAGAAAATGTTGCAACTAGTGCAAATAGAACTAAGAAAGAGCCTATTGCTATAGTTTTCATTGCACACATTTCGATAATAGGGACATAAAAACCTCTCTAGAATTCTCAACTCAGGTGGCGTTATTTTCTTCGAAGATTATGCCATTTTGTGATTGCTAATGCAGGAACGACAAAGTACATTCCAACATTTAACAAAATTAGACTTAGTCCATATCCTAACATTTCTTCTTCAGAATTAATATCTGCATAATTAAGAACTGATAATGAGGTTAGCAGGGGGGTAATTGCAATTTTTACAATCTCTTTGAAAAAACCATTTTCTCTTTCGTAATCAGCTACGATTGGAGAAAATGAATAATAAAATTGGTTAAAAGATGTCATAAATGATTTTCCTGATTCAGTGTTTAACACAACATTGTCACGTAATTCTCGTAATTGTTGTACTTGTGGAGAAAGCTCAGACCCAAATGTTGCTGTTGCAATCAAACAACCTCCTCCATTTTCAGTACCCTCAGCATTGACAATAGGAATACTAAATGATACAACTTCTACTGGAATTGGCTGGAATAGTATTCCTTCAATTTCAATTATAGCAGAATATGTTCCTGGGTCTAGGGTTAATACTGGAATTAATACTGAACCTTCAGAAGTATGAATTAGATCAGTTGGACCAAAAACATTTTTTCCATCTCTTTGTAAAGTAAATTTATAGTCAATATGTATTTGAATTTTTTCAGTCTTTGGGTTTATGAAATCAATTTTAAATTTTGTAATCTCCCCTGGTACTGGTTTTGGTGGTATTGTTGAAATACCTACATTGAGAATTCCTTTATCACTTGGTGACTCTTGATAGTTTTGTGCAAAAACTGGAGACAACATTAACGGAATAAGTAATAGAACAGCTATTGATTTCAATTAAAATATATTTTTTTTATAGCTATAAAAATTATACATCAAAATCTCGCTTGAAAATATTCAACTAGCTAATCCAAATCTGATAATTTTGTAGCATCTTTAAATAAGGAAATTGAGCTATAGTAAGATAGTTGTCTTATACTGTACCCTTAGTAATTATATTAATTGGAATATTTTCAGTTCCACTACTAGCAACTGATGTTTTTGGACACGGTTTGGGAGGCGAT
>BFAR01000110.1 GCA_008974855.1 archaeon MnTg01 | reverse complement strand
CCAATTACTGAAGAAGAAATTAAAGATGTTATTGATTTAGGGATGGCTGAAAAAGCTATAGAGAAAGAAGAACATGAGATGGTTCATGGTGCTTTAGAATTTGATGATATTGTAATTCGTACAGTCATGACACCAAGAACTAAAATGTTTACTCTACCTGCCAAAATGATGTTATTTGATGCATTACCACAAATTAATCGTCATGGTCATTCAAGAATTCCAATTTATGGAAAAAGTAAAGACGATATTTTAGGTTTTATTCATGTAAGAGATATTCTAAAAGAGCTAGAAAAAGACAACAAAAATATAAGTTTAGAACAAATTGCACGAGATCCTGTATTTGCTTCTCAAGAAAAAATGGTAAGTGGGCTACTCAAAGAAATGAAAGGAAGAAAAACTCACATGGCCATAGTAATTGACGAACATGAAGGAGTAGAAGGTCTAGTTACATTAGAAGATTTGATTGAAGAAATTGTAGGAGAAATTGAAGATGAGTCAGATAATGCGCGCCCAATTGGGTATTATAATATTGATAAGCATACAATAATCACTAACGGAGATATTGAAATTGATAAGATAAATCAAATTTTCAAAACAAATGTTCCTAATGGGGATGATTATGCTTCATTAAACGGTTTACTTCATGAAAAATTACAAGATATTCCTAAAGAAGGAGATAAAATTGAAGTGGACTCACTTAGAATCATAGTAGAAAAAGTAACTAAAAACAAACCAGAGAAAATTAGAATTGAAAAAATAATTTAATTATTTTTTTGCAAAATGCTCTTCAAGTATTTTTTTCTTTTCTCCCATATGGAATAATTCTTCAGAGTGTTTGAAGGCGTCGTCATATGTTTTTTCAAATAGCAAGGCTTGCATTAGAAGATGATTTTCTGGGATCACTATTCCTGTTTGATCATCAGAATACATCATTTTGATGGTATCACCAATAGATTCAAGCATATTTGCATGAATGTGAATCATGTTGGTATCTTTAAAACTAAACTTCATGGAATCTGCATAATCTCTAACTTCTTTTGTTCCTTTAGCAGTATGTAATATGGCAACCCCATATTCATTTTTGAAAATATCTAGAAATTCAGATAAATCTGGTGGAGAATTTTTGAAACGTATATCAAGAATATGCAAATGCATTTGTCTAGTAGGAACTTTAATCGCACGTAAAAATAAAGGTGTATCTTTTCCCATATAGCTTTTTACATCGTCAGCTTGATGTGGATTCTCAGTCCATTCGATAGTATCTTTAAGTTCTTTATCCGTTTGTTCTAAATCAGCCCATCGTCTAATCAAAATTATATCGAATCTAAGTAATCTTTCACCATATTTTTCACGAATGGGCTGTAGTATTCTTCCCATTCCAGTCACATTACAACTTCCCTGCATTACATGTTTTTTCCCTATTGCTTGTTTGTAATTTACACGTGAATTAAATAACAAATCAGATACAGCTTTTTCACCATAAACTGTTTCGCCTCCTTGATAAATCGCCTTGATATTTTTTGGCTCGTATAGATTTTTCTTATTCAAAAATCCATGACCCGATGGAGATGCATCAATTACTAAATCACAGTCATCTAATACTTTTTCAATAGTTCCTGAAATTTTATAATTTTTAAAGGAATCCTTCTGATTCTCAGGAACATAGACTGAAAATCCATTAGAAATTGCACGGTTAACTTTTTCGTCAGGGGAATATTTTCCAACACCAATAACTTCAATCTCAGGGTCATCTTTGATAAATTGAGAAATTCGACTACCTATGGAACCATAACCATTTATGAAAACCTTCTTCACATAGTTTCTAAAATTTTACCATTTATTTAGATTACACAAACAAAGAACTAAATCCATCTTAAAAAGCAGAGATTAGAATGGAAGAATCCACTGTAGATAATACAAATGAGGTTTCGCCATCCACGAGTCAACCTACTCCTCCTACTCCAAAAACATCACGAGGTTTACATGGTCCATCTTTAGGAATTGGCGCAGGAATTGCCATTGTTTCAATAATTTCAGCATTTTTAGCAGTTAGTGTTATAGATATCAATCCAGAATTACAATTTGAGGAAAATTCACCAACGCCGACTTCTATACTCACTCAGCAACCTACGCAACCACCAGGACCTCAATTAATTCAGGGTTTATTAGATGATGATCCTGTAAAAGGAAACCCAGATGCAATTATAACTATAGTTGAGTTTTCTGACTATCAGTGTCCTTTTTGTCAAAGATTCCATCAAACAACATTGCCCTTAATTCTAGAAAACTATGTGGATACTGGAAAAGTAAAATTTGTCTATAGAGATTATCCAATTCAAAGTCTTCACCCAAATGGTGCATTTCCTGCAGCTGTTGCATCTGAATGTGCTGATGAACAAGGCATGTTTTGGCAATATCATGATAAACTATTTCAAACTCAAAAAAAATGGGAACGTCTTGCTACTGAAGACATAGGTAATGAATTCAAAACATTTGCAGTAGAATTAGGATTAGACGCAAATCAATTCAACGACTGTTTTAATTCTGGAAAATATCTGGATGAGATAAATAATGACTTGCAAGACGGCGCGTCTTATGGCATAACAGGAACGCCTGGATTTTTTATTGGTAATGATGAAATTGGTTACATCAAAGTTTCTGGCGCACAGCCTTATTCTGTTTTTCAAAATATTTTGAATCAGATGTTAGCAAGTTAACAAATCATGAAAGTAGAAATTCTTGTAATATATACCAAAAACCTAACTATTGTAAAAAGTGAATTAAAATGACAATGCTAGAAAGAAATAAAAAAAGTAGAGCTGGGATAGTTCTTGTTTTCATTTCAATTTTTTTGTTACTTGTTTATGGTTCAGATGCTATTTTAGATAAAACCGATGAAGGGTTTTTGCCCTTTGATGATCGGGTAAGAGGATTTGTTTTAGGGATACCAAGTGTAGTTCTACCTCTAATTGCATTTGCAATTACTTGGAGTTCTCCTTCTAAATTTCTTAGTCTTTTCCTTTTGATGAATGGGATATTGATTGTAATTGGTTCAACAGCATTTGTTAGCTTGCTAGAAACTTCTCAAACTGTAGATACTACTGTGCTAATCGAAAACTTTCGTTCTTTTGCACCTGTAACAGGAATGGGCATTCTAATAATTTGTCTAAGTTTTTGGAAGTTTATAAAATCTTAATGATTTAGCGAAATTGGAATTAGTAGAAATTATACAAATTTAGTAATGAAAATTAGTTCAACTTTACAATTGTAAACCTAATTTATTAAATATCATTCGAGTTTATTTTTTATGAATAACATGGAAAATTCTAAAGAAGCTGATGACATACAATTTGAAGAAAAAATATCTGAACCTGTTTCTCCAAAAACATCACGAGGTTTACACGGGCCATCTTTAGGAATTGGTGCAGGAATTGCCATTGTTTCAATTATTTCAGCCTTTATGGCAGTAAACATTATGGATACCAGTCCAGAATTACAATTTGAGGAAAATACTCCAAAACCAGGAATTGCAGGAGACCCCATGTCTTTATTTACAGCAAATGCAGCAATATTTCTTGGAAGTGCTGATGCCCCAATCACACTTGTAGAATTTGGAGATTACCAGTGTTTATTTTGTAACAAGTTTTTCCATGAAACAGAGCCAAGTATTTTAGAAAATTATGTAGAAACTGGTATAGTCAAAATTATTTTCAAAGATTTCACAATTATTGGTCCTGATTCAATTGGAGCAGCTAATGCAGCTCATTGTGCTGAAGATCAAGGTAAATTTTGGGAATATCATGACGAATTGTATAACCAGTGGAATGGGGAGAATAATGGTTGGGCTTCAGATGAAAATTTAGTTAAATTTGCCCAAAACATTGGGCTAAAAGGGGACGAATTCAAGCAGTGTATGAGTGATGGAAAATACAAGCAATTAGTTTCTGCAAGTAGTACTGATGCAAAAAATCTTGGGATCACAGGCACACCTGCATTTTTTGTAATTGGTCCCGATAATCAGATTACACGGATCTCTGGTGCTCAACCATACGAAGTTTTTCATAATATTTTCCAAGAAGAATTAAAAAAATAGTAAGTTTTCTAAAAATTTTTAAGAAAATTACGAAAATTGTTAAATCTTGCCTATTTTGTGACACAGATTAGGCCCAATACCTTTATGTACGAATTGGAAATGGCAAGCTCATGGCAGCAGGTATAGACGACATAGGGATTTACATTCCTAGATTATACATTGACGCAGCAGATTTTGCCAAAGCAAGAGGTGTAGATCCTGCAAAACTTGTAAAAGGTCTTGGCATTTCTCAGATGGCCATGGTTGATACTAATCAAGACCCCGCTTGTTTAGCTGCTAATGCATGTTTGAGAGTTATGAAAAAAAATAATCTATCACCAGACGATATTGGCCGGCTCTATGTTTCTACAGAATCAGCATTTGATGAATCAAAAGCAATGAACTCGTATGTTATTGGAATGCTAGAACAAGTTTACGGTAGTGATTCATTTGAGCATTGTGGTGGTGTTGAGACAAAATTTGCATGTGTGAGTGGCTCATATGCCTTGTACGATAATGCTAATTGGATTAGAGCAGGCGAGGCTGAAGGAAAAAACGCTTTAGTGGTAGTTTCAGATATTGCAAAATACGATCTTGGTTCTAGTGGAGAGCTAACTCAAGGAGCAGGGGCAATAGCAATGCTGTTAAATGATAATCCACGACTTCTATCTTTTGATTCTAAAGTTACTGCAACTTCAATTAAAGATGAATATGATTTTTACAGACCGTTTGGAAAAGAAACGCCAATAGTTCATGGTCAATATTCAAATTTACTTTATCTAATTCAAGTTAAAACTGCACTAATGGCCTATAAGAAAAAAGCATTAGCACAAGGAATTATAAAATTAAAAGAAGGGGAATCAATTTTAGATTATATTGATTACATATGCATGCATCTTCCATATAGCAACATGGGTAAAAAAGCATTGGCATATCTAGTAAGACATGAATGGAGAGGATTACCACGATGGAAAAAAATTATTGAAAAAATTGGAATGGAAGAACCTGTTCCAAAAGATCCACGTGGAACGATAGAATCAGTTCTAGGAGATACAGAGTTTATGTCAAAAGATCATGAATTTACAAAACTATTTACAAAAACAGAAGAATTTCAAGACGTTTATGAATCAAAAATTGCCAGTTCATTAATTGGTTCAACAATGATTGGAAATCTATACACTGCTTCACTATATCTTGGTTTTCGAAGTTCATTAGAGTTTGAATTCCAGAAAGGAATTGATTTAGAAGGAAAACGTTATGGATTTGGTTCATATGGAAGTGGAAGTAGTGCCATGGTATTTAGCGGAATTATTCAACCAGGTTACAAAGAAGTTATAAAAGACATGAATTTAGAAACAGAAATTGGTCCAAGAAAGAAGCTAAGTCTCGAAGAATATGAGGAAATTCATGAGAATAAACGCTCCCGTACTGATAATATTCTTGATGGTAAAGAAGAATTTGTTTTAGTTGACATAAAAACTATTCCTGAACAAAGAGGCGAACGTAGATACCATTTCAACGGATAAAATTTTAATTTTATGGATACTGATTCACCTGTAAAAGATATCTTATATCAAGAAATAACCAATATTTCAGAAGATAAAATTCAGTTAGAAATTTCTAAAAATAATAGTTCTAAAATAATATCTCAAATAATTTCTAATTGCTCTCCAAAAATTCAAAAAATTAGTACTAATATTAATGAAGATTTGGGAATTTTTGCTGAAGGTTTAATGCATTATTTGTTAGCGGTATCATTAATTCCTAGTCAAAGAAAGATTTCAAAAAACAACATAGAAATCGATATTGTTATTCCTGATATTTTAACACTTAATTCAAGCCCAAAAGATTCGCTGATAATTTTATTCCCAAAATCAAAAAATGAGAATTTAATTAAGAAAAGAATTTCAGAATTAGAAACAATTCAACCTATAAAAGAAAATATCTGGGTGGTACTAGATCATAATTTAATATCTAATAATCGAACTTATTTAATTCAGAATGATGATAATACATTAAACAAAATATTAGATGATATAAATAAATTTTATTCTTCAAGAAAACAAAATAAATTAAAAATTATGAAATCCTAGTTTCCATAATTTATTATTGAAATAAGGAATCAAATTCATTAATTATAGTTTTTGAAAGTTGTTCTAGATTAAATTTTTCAAAATATGGAATTGAGCCTATAACTTCAATTTTTGTCAACTCTTCAAGATCCCTTGTAAGAACATCCATTGAATATCCGTTCAAATTTAAGTTGTTGATAATTATCCCACGAATTTTAATTTTATAATATTGACATATTTTACATGTCATAAGTGTATGATTAACTGTTCCAATTTTTGAGCTAGTAACAATTATTGTTTCCAAATTCATATCTTTAATTAAATTAGTTACAAAATAATTTTGTAGTATTGGAGTCATTGCCCCACCAATTCCTTCAACTAACAAAATTTCGTGCAAAGAAGATAGTTGTTTAAAACAACTTAATACCATTTTTATATCAATTTTAATTCCAAAATTTTTTGCAGCAGTAAATGGAGATGCTGGAATTAGAAAAAAATATGGGTTAACTAATTTTTCTGGATCGTTGACTTGTGCCGCTTTAGAAAGTATTTGAACATCCTCTGATTTGTACCCAGTGTTTTGTGGAGTTCCTGCAGCAAAAGGCTTCATTATTCCAACATCTTTTCCTTGTTTTTTTAGTGCAGCAGCAATTCCTGCTGTTACATAGGTTTTTCCAACATCAGTATCAGTACCAGTAATGAAAAAAGAATTCAATAAGAAAAATCACCCCTAATGAATAGATCTTCAAAAATCATATTTTTTATGTATTTTTTTAATTGTTAAAATGGTTCTGTCTATTAAAAATTCTAACTCATTTGATGAAATTGCAAGTGGGGGAACCAACATTACAATATTTCCAAGGGTTCTCAAATAAATCCCGTTTGATTTAGCCATTTCAAATACTATTTTATTAATTGATATTTTTGTTGAAATAGGTATTTTTTTCTTTTTATTTTTTACCAACTCGATTCCCATTAACATTCCTTTATTTCTCACATCTCCAACTAGATCACATTGATAAAAATCTGATTTTCGTTTTTCAAAAATTTTAGAAGTATTTTGAATTTTTT
>BFAR01000109.1 GCA_008974855.1 archaeon MnTg01 | reverse complement strand
TTTGGCAAAATCTTAATGAAGCCAGAAGGCGCCTAATCAATTAATGACACGACTTTTTAGAAGTTTAATTTTTGTTCCAGGAAATAATTTAAGGTTTTTAGAAAAAGCAAAAACACTTTCTGCTGATATTGTTTGTTTTGATTTAGAAGATTCAGTACCTGATTCAGAAAAGAAAAATGCTAGAAAACTTATCAAAGATGCATTAAAAACTCGTTCCCAATATTCTTCTGAAGTTTATGTCAGAACAAACTCTCCAATATCTGGAAAAATCCCAGATGATCTTAAGGAAATTGTTCAAAAAGGCATCGATGGAATAGTTATTCCTAAAGTAAACAATGCTAAAGAAATAAAAAAAATTGAAAAAATCCTAACATCTCTAGAAAAAAAGAGAAAATTACGACCAATAGAACTAATGCCATCTATTGAATCTGCCAAAGGAGTTACAAACACTCATGAAATTGCTTTGTCAAGCAAACGGATTTCTGCTCTGATTTTTGGCGTATTTGATCTACTAAATGACTTAGGGATTGAATATACAAAGCAGTCAGAAGGTGCCAAATATGCGAGAGAAAAAATTCCGTTGGAAGCTAGGTCAGCTGGAGTTTATGCATTAGATGCAATATGGCAAGATCTTAATGATGAAAAAGGTTTGATAGAAGATTGCAAAATTGGAAAAAGTCTTGGATATGTTGGAAAAACTATCATTCATCCTGATCAAATTTCAATAACCCATAAAGCCTTTCATCCTAACAATATCGAGATTGAATGGGCAAAAAAAGTGTGTAAAATATATGAAAAATCAGTAAACAAGGGAAAAGGAGCAACAACTGTAGATGGGAAGATGGTTGATGAAGTACATTACAAGCAAGCAAAAGCTTTATTGAAATTAATAAAAAAATAAAAATTAGGAGTTTTCAATCTGTTTGCATTTTTCAATTACACCATCAAAAGTATTCAATGGCACAATTGTGAGTGAATTAAAAGAATGGATCCCTGTTTTAACCATGAGTGTTTCAACTGAGTGAGCATCTTTTGCATCAACTATCCATAGGAAAGTATGTTCTAATCCAGAATGATACTGTCCTATCACTTTGATATTATCCACTTCAGCGACTTGTTTAAAATGTGGTCCTCCTTCAATCACCATTTTTCTATTTGCTTTATTATTTAGTGGACACGATTCAGTTGTATGACTTCCATAGATTCCATATAACGCCATACCTACATCATAACTTTATTCCACTTAAGTAATTTCACATTTAAAAATTTGGCAAAACTTTTTTCTTCTAATATGATTAATAGTAATAATGGAACACGCCTATGTTTTAATTAATTGTGATACTGGCTTTGAGGAATCCATTATTGAACAATTAAAAAAAATTCATGATGTAAAGGCAGTCCAAGGAACTTTAGGAGTTTATGATATAATTGCTGAAATAGAATCTCAAAAACCTGAAAAACTAAGGGAAGCAATTATAGGGGATATCCGTAAATTAATTCATGTTAAATCTACGCTTACCCTAATGGGTATAGGGGGCATAGACACAGGCGAAAAAATGGCAGAATTAATTCCAGATATTATTCCAGAGGAAAAGAAACCACTAGAGGGACCGGCAGGTATGGACGACGAGGAATATGATAATGACTACGACGATGAATATGATGAAAAGACAAAATAATTTTTTTGAAATTAATTTTTTATTTTTATTTGTTTAAACCAAACATTGGATGACCGTTTTTTAGTTTTACCACCGGCAAGTATGATAAACCATGTTGAAATTTGTCTGTAAATACTGGAGTTTTATCATCATTGGTAGAATATTGTAAAAATGGTTTCGTAGGTTCTTTATCAAGTGTTACGTAATTAAAAAAATATAAAATTTCTTCTAAATCCAGTGATGTAATATATCCTATAATCCATTTTGTTTTTTGTGGGAACAGAAATAGTGTTAAATCTAATTCATCAGGTGATTCAGGATCATAAGTTAATCTTGCAAGGCTTCCTAAATCTTCAATATGTACGGGGATAAATTTTCCATCAACTTTTTTTGGATTAACAATAAATTTTGGAGGAAGCGAACTTAAATTTACGATTGGTGCATATTGTGCAAAAGATTTTGTGGAATTAACAACACTAAATTCTTCTTTACCACCCTTAGCATTATACAAAACATATCGTCCACTTTTAGGTGAATTAGTGTAAATTGAAAATAACGCTTTTGAAAGAACTTTTCTACTTGATAAAACTCGTTTTTTATTGAGATCATGAGAGTATACCCGTAAAGGACTTTCCCTTAAAGCACAAACATATCTAGCAAAACTCCCAAAATCAGCTGTTTCTACAAAAAAGTGACTAGGCATAAAATAGGATTGTAAAATAGTAATTAATATCTAATCCATTTGGTGTAAACAATTTCTAGACTGGAATAGTGAGGTGAAACATGGAAAAAACTATCTGTTGGGCAAATACCGATGATTTTGAACAATCAGAAATAGTGGTACTTGGGATTCCTGATGAATCGCAATCCCATGCTCTAAGAAAAGGTGCATCAGAAGCTCCACATTTCATTCGCGAGATTTCTAACTTGAGAGATTCATTTACTAGAAAAGGAAAAAAATCTCTTGGACTTCCATTTAGTGGAATTAAACAAAAAAAGATCTTAGATTATGGCAATATTTCAAAAGATCAAATTAATGAGGTTTTTTCAAAAATTGTTTCAAAAGCAAAAATCCCAATTATGATGGGAGGCGATCATTCTATTACTAAGGATGTCATTAAAGCAATTGCCAGGGAAAAAGGACCATTATCGTTGGTTTATTTTGATGCTCATCCAGACTTTGTGAGTTCAACTCAGAACTACTACGGTTCAGTTTTTTACGATGTTTTACCTGATATTGACCCAAACACAAGCCTACAGATTGGAATAAGAACTCCTGAACAGGAAGAACTTGACAATTTAAAAAAATATGAAATCAAGGTAATTACTCCATTTGATATTGTGGAAAAAGGAGTAAAAGAGATTTCAAATAATATTTCGCAAATAATTGGCAAGAATGTTTACATTTCATTTGATATGGATTGCATTGATCCAGCTTTTGCTCCTGGTGTTTCAGTCCCAGTCCCAATGGGATTAAAAAGTGTAGAAGCTGTATTTCTTTTAAAAACTATAGTTGAACAAGGAATTGTTGGTATGGATATCATGGAAGTATGTCCAAGTTACGATATTAAAGATCGAACGTCACATCTTGCATCAAGAATAATTTCAGAAGTAATATCATCAAGTACATAGAAGTTAAAATAAAAAAAGTAGAAGAAGTTTATTTCCTTCTTATTTATAATGGACTACGACGAGTGGTACTTCTTTT
>BFAR01000108.1 GCA_008974855.1 archaeon MnTg01 | reverse complement strand
GTTGCATGTCATACCCTTCCCCTCGGATTATTCTTTTAATCAAAAAAAAAAATTACCAAATTGGTCTCTTTAATCAACAAATTTTTCCTCTGATCTTAAGTATTTTCTTTGGTGAATTACTCTATGAGCATTGAAAGGATCTATATACTCAGTGTAATCATAGGCATTTCTTTCCTGGCCTTTGGCTCAGTTGATAGTGCATATGCAATAGATTTTGTCCTTTCTGATGCTACATCTTGTACAGGACTTCCAGGAGGAGGAGAAACTTGGGATGGATTAACTTCTACTTGTACAAAAACTTCTAATCTGAGCATTATTGCTGGAAATACTTTGACAGTTACAAATGGAGTTACTCTAGAATTATCAATTAATCGTGAATTGATTAATCGGGGAAATATTACAAACTTTGGAACAATTACAATAGAGGGTACTAACGGTGCCAATGGGCAACTTCGTAATTTTGGTACTGCTGATTTTACAAATTTTGGAACAATTACTATCGAGGGTACTAACGGAAATAGTGGCCGACTTCGTAATCAAAATGATGCAAGTTTTACAAATTTTGGAACAATTACAATAGAGGGTACTAGTGGAAATAGTGGACGATTTGTAAATAGATTGACAGCAGATTTTACAAACTCAGGTACAATAACAATCACTGGTATTAGTCCTGGTGGCCAATTTCTTAATGTAAATAGTGCCACTTTCACAAACACAGTTACAGGAATCAATAACGTCAACGGTTTGGTCGTAAATCGTTCTGTTTTAACTAATTTAGGTTCCTTCATAACTAATAATGGATTTAATAATAATAATGCCAATTCAGTAATAACAAATTCTGGTACTATACAAATAACACTTAATCTAAATAATAATAATGGTTTAATTACTAATAGTTGTGGTACAATCACCTTTAGTACTATATCTGGAAATGCAATACAAGAACTAGCCTGTCCAACTCCATCCTCCTCAGGTAATACTAGTAATGCTTATGAAGATCCTACTATTGGAAAATCGAAAGATGGAAAACAAGTAGTTGAAAATGGAATTTGTATTGATATTACATGTTGGACGGTAATTGCAGATTATCATCAAGACTTTGAGTTAGTAGAGATGTTATCTGACTCGATTCATACAATAACTACTACAGTTTTTTGTCAACATGGAGTAAACAAGTGTAATTACGTTGCATTTGGAGTCTCACCATATGGTACCAACATTAATGATTCAGTATGGAAAATAATTTTACAAAAAGATCATCTTGATAACTGGACAATGAAGGTAATTGATCCTGACGGATATTTGGGAGAAGTAACATCAACAACTCAAATTGTAAATGATGGTAAACATTTATCTGCATCTGTAACAATTGAATTCAAAAAACCAACTCCTGGAATGATTCTAAATATTGAAGTAAGAGATAGTGGAGGGGGTTATAGGGATTTCAAATTCAATGATGGAATAGAGATTGCTGATGCATATGCATATCCGTCAATTGAAACTTCTTATGAACAACCTTTAGAAATTGCACCATTGTGTCTTAATGAAAATCCTAGCAAACGATATACTTGCGCTTTTGATAAGGTAAGAGATTGGACAATAAAAAATGCAGAATATGCACTTGAACAAATCATAAAGTAATCTGTAAATTTATTTTATCCAAAAATTCGTTCTCTTATTTGAGGAATTTTTTTGTAAACTAAATCTCTGATTTTAATCTGATCTTCTGGAGTAGGAAGTTCTTTTTTTATTTGAACTAGTCCAGTAATCCCAGTTGTCAAGGCCGAACCAATTATTAATCCATATACAAATTCTTTAGGATTTTCTACTTTGATAATGTCCTTGTTTTGTTCAATTTCGTCTAAATGTGCGGGAACCGTGGCAAGTGCTCCATCCAAAGTCTGATTGATGAGCTGCTCTAGTTGTTCATCTTGACTCATTATTGATAGAATTATTTTACATGTAATAAAAATGAAGGTAATATTGAATTTTTATTATAGAAATAGATTTTTAATAAACTCGATTTCAATCTAGTCTATGTTTTCTTATTTTACTATAGCATCTGCAAATGAAAAACTTCCCATTGTGATTAAAAAATTCAAAACTGTCACTGATCTCAAAAATGAAATAATGAAGATGGAGCAAGAACTTAGTTCATCATTATCTACTGTAAGTAATTTTGAACAATATGTTAAACTAAAACAAAAACTAAATTCTATTCTAACAAAATTTTATCATGCAATTGAAGATCTTGAGAATACAGGAGTTGTAATCAAAGGAATTGATGAAGGTCTATTAGATTTTCCATCCAAAAGATTTGATGATGAGATTTGGCTGTGTTGGAAAAAAGGAGAAACCGAAATAAAATTCTGGCATGAAAAAGATATTGGATTTAGTGGAAGAAAACCAATTAGTGTTGATGATGAATCATTAGTTTGATTCTACTTTAATTTATTCATTAAATCAATATATTTAGTTTGTAATTTACTAAATTCATCTTTTACTGAATTGAGTTCGTTTAACGTAATTTGATTTTTTGAATTTAAAAGATCCACCAAAGTATTCACAGTACGATGAATTCTATTAGACTCCTTTAAATCCACCACTCCTCCTAATTCTTGTTTAATAATGTCTATTGCTTCTTGTTCTGTATGTATTTTTTGTTGTAATGATTCTTTTTTTTCGAGACGCTTTAATTCAAATTTAATTTCTTCAATTTGTTCTACTTTGAAATCAAATTCAGATTGTGCTTGTTTAATTTGATTAGTAAAATGAATTATACTGCTCTTTATTTCCTGCCGTTCAGTTTCTAATTGATCTAACTCTTGTTTTAGTTTAGTAACTTTAATTTCTTTGTAATTTAGGCTATTCAAATCAAATTTAATTTCTTGTTTTTTTGGTTTAAGAATTGAAATTTCTTTATCAAATCGTTCTGTATCTTTTTTAAATTTTTGAAAATGAGCATTTTTACTTTCAAGATGTTTTTTAATTACTTTGAAATATTGTGCAGTGTTAGAAAACTCATCTTTTAATTCTAAAGCATCTATTTCATACATTTCAATATTGTTTTTGTTTTCTTTTTTAATTTTTATAGACCTATCAGGAACTTCTTCAATTATTAGGTCGTTTATTTTCTGTCCTAACGTTGGGATTTCTTTCCACTCATCATCCTCAGTTAATCCAGATTCTGACTTTTTTATTCGTTTGATATGCTTTTCAAGCATGTTTTATTTTTGTAAGAACATTAAATATGACTAATGTAGCTCTAGGCGGACAAACACTAATCAAACCCAGACCTAGTCATTTTATTTTAAAAAATCAAAAAATGTTTAGAGGGTAAAAAAAGAGGCTAGTGTATGCTATATGTATGGTTTAGGGTCATTCGAATTCGTTTTCTTTTAGCTTCAGTTGTTGCAGTTTCTGCAGGACTTGCTTTGAGCTGGTGGCATGGAATTCAAATCGATATATGGTATGCGATTATGACAATGGCTGGAGTTATAGCACTACATTCTAGTGTTGACTTGCTAAATGATTATTGGGACTATAAACGTGGAATAGATACTCAAACCCAACGAACCAAAATGAGTGGTGGTACAGGTGTACTACCTGAAGGTTTACTGGAACCTACTCAAGTTTATCGTGCAGGAATAATTTTTTTAATAATTGGGGGTCTGATTGGCAGCTATTTTGTAGTGACCCACGGAATAATTATTGGATTAATTCTTGCATTTGCAGTATTGTCAATTTATTTTTATTCTACAAAAATTGTTGACTCTGGACTCGCAGAAGTGTTTGTCACAATAAAAGGAACCATGATTGTACTTGGAGCATATTTTATTCAAACTTCAGAAATAAATATTGCATCAATTATTGCAGGAATCTTTGTTGGAGTGTTATCCTCTCTTGTTTTGTTTATCACATCATTTCCAGATTATGACGCAGACAAAGCAAAAGGAAGAAAAACTTTGGTCATATTTTTAGGAAAACAAAAGGCGACAACAATGTTTTGGATTTTTCCGTTAATTGCTTATTCGGTATTAATCTCAGGAATCATCTATGAACTTTTTCCATTATACTGTATAATTTCTCTTGTGGCTGTCCCATTGATTATAAAGGCAGGTATCTCATTAAAACAGAATTTTGATAACATACAAGACCTTGTTCCAGCTATGAGTTCTACAATTACATTTAGTAGAATCACTGGCACATTATTTATCATAGGATTTATTTTAACTCTGTGATATGTTCATAAAACACACACAATTTCATATTACGAGATTTCTCTCAAAATTACTTGTTGATTAGAGTAATTGTAGTTGATGATGAATCTGATGTATCTGAGGTACTATGTGAGTTTTTAAAAATTAAAAAAATTGAAGTTGTTGGTAGAGGAAATAACGGCCACGATGCATTTGAATTATATAAAAAATTCAAACCAGATGTTGTTTTAATGGACTTGGTTATGCCAAACTATGATGGATTTTATGGACTTAAAAAAATTCGTGAACTAGATCCAAAATCTAAGATAATGATTATTTCGGCATCATTAACTACTTCATATGTTAAAAGACTACTTGACCTAAATGTAAATTCAATCTCACTCAAACCTTATGATCTAAATAATGTAATTGAAATAATTCATAAAGTAAATGAAGGCATTGAACTCAAAAAAGTGCCAAGTATGTTCCAAAGACAATTAAATCAATAGATTTCTCATACATATTATGATTGAGGGATATGTTACATCTGATGGTACTTCCAATTTTTTAAAAAAACATAATGATGTTGATCCAAAAAATTTCCGAAAAATTCATGGTTTGACATTATCTAATGTTGGTGTAGGAACGTATCTTGGTAAAGTAGATGATGAGACAGATACTTTAGTAAAAAATGCTGTAAAACAATCTATACTTGCAGGAATAAATGTAATTGATACTGCAATAAATTATCGTTCTCAAAAGGCTGAACGTTCAGTAGGAAAAGCAATTTTAGAATTAATTCAGGAAAAAAAAATTAATCGAAATGAAATATTTGTTAGTACTAAAAATGGTTATGTGACAAATGACGGAGATATTAACCAAGAATTTTGGCAATATGTAAATAAAGAATATGTCGCCACAGGCGTCATCCAAGCAAATGATATTACTTCTGGATATCACTGTATGACCGTTCCATTTCTTGAAGACCAGCTTGAACGAAGCAGGAAAAATTTAGGACTTGAATGTATTGATCTAATGTATCTTCATAATGCCGTTGAGGGCCAAATTAATGACGTAACTAAAGAGCAATTTATGAAAAATTTGCGTTTGTGTTTTGAATTTTATGAATCTAAAAGAAAAGACGGCAAAATTAGATTCTATGGTATGGCCACATGGGAATGTTTTAGAGTAACAAATGATAATCCACAATTTTTAGAATTATCTGATGTAATTTCATTAGCAAATGAAGTAGGTGGATCAGAACATGGATTTCGGTTTATCCAATTACCCTTTAACATGTATCTTGATCAAGCTCTAATTCTCAAAAATCAATCTTATGATGGGATCACTGGATCCATATTAGAAGTTGCAAAAAAAATTGATGTTGGTGTTTTTACGAGTGTACCATTAATGCAAGCAAAACTTCTTACACCTGGTGCTATGCCTGAATTTGGAAATCTAAAACCTTCTTTGAGAGCTTTACAATTTACTCGCTCAACTCCTGGAGTCCTTACTCCACTTGTAGGTCAAAAATCAGATGCACATGTTCAAGAAAACATTGAAATTCTTAAGATACCTCCCATCTCCGAACATGATTATTATGAATTAGTTAAAAAATTAACAGATTCTAAAACTAACTAAACATAATTAAGAATCATTTATGATTCCACCAAAGTTTAAAACTTCATTCGAAATGTCTGGAACTTGTTCGTCAATTCTTAAAACAAAACCTTCAGGAACATTTACTTCGATAAATAAATTATCACCGCTAGACGGTCTATCCGTTCCAGCATATACTATGGCAATTATTGCTAATTCTCCATCATCAATAAAATGATCAAAATTTTGATTAATTACCCAATAAACAAATGCAGTAGTTCTTGTAGGTTTTTGTTCATCAACAAACGGATTGTAATCAATAATTCCCTTGATTTTTGCTTCATTTACAGCATCTCTAAGTGAATTAAAAGTTTTATCAGATAATCTATCTGCATAGATATTTTCATAATTGGCTATAGGGTTACGTTCTAGTGCCAAATCAAATGAAATTTGGGCTGTTTGTGGATTCATATTAACTGTACCACCTGTAGCTACTCTTACTGGTATTGCAGTTACCATTATCTCATTAGAGTTAACATCTGCCGCAGCGGAAATTTTTCCAGAGATTTCAAGCTGATCCCTTACTTCATCATATGCTTTTTCTACTACTTGTTTTTCAGAATCAGTAACTGAAAATCCAATGTTAACCAAAATAACCACAATAACTAAGGCAGTTACAAAGAAAATAGCAATCCCTGTGTTATATAATGGAAATATTCCTCTCTGATTTTTCATGTTGCATACTACTCTATAATTTTAAGTAAGATTACTTAGTATCTTTTCTCGTGTGTTTACTGCGAACAGACAATGTCTTCTCAGCAGACTCGGCTTTTAGAATATTATAAATATAAAACATCATAGGGAATTACTATGCCGGTAGATCCTGTGTGTGGTATTGAACTTGATGAAAATTTGGCACTTGTTCATGAACATAAAGGAAAATTATACTATTTTTGTTGTAATGGCTGTAAGCGTATTTTTATCAAAAAACCACGAAAGTGGAAAAAAAATGTTTAGATAGGAAAACTCCCACACATTTGACAAAACCTTGAAGATTGTTTTACTTCATAATGACAATTTGGACATTTATCTTTTGAGTCATGTAGGTTTTTTGGTGGTTCAAAATGTTTTCTATATATTTCATAATAATGAAGAGATTCTTTTGTTCGTAATGAAACATTATCCAAGTCACGAATTTGTTTAGTTTTTGATTCAAAGACATTATCTGAAATTACAGTATTAAATAATTGAGTTAAAGCAACAGTTCCTGCACCTTCTTGCATTGGAGATTTTTTACGCCAAACAACACTTTTTGGAATCTTGTTTTCAAAGACTTTACGCAAAATCCATTTTCCATACATTTTTCCATTATCTTCTTTTACTTTCAAATTAACAGGAATAGTCTTTGCAAAATTCAATACATTATCATTAAGAAAAGGAGTTTTCACCGTTACCCCTAATGACTTTCCTATTTTTTTTGATGGAAAGTGCATCACCTTCCAAATTCTTTCAAGATCTTTTTGTAGTTCATTTTCATTTTTCTTTAAGAAAAAACTATATCCTGCAAATAATTCATCTGCCCCATCTCCTAAAACAAGATTTGATTTTCCAGAGTCTTTGGTAGATTTTATTGCAAGATAAATTACAATCGAGTTTCGTATCTCAATATCATTGAAGTTTTTTAGAATTTTGATAGTCTCTTCAATGGCTGTTAATAGTTCTTCTGTGGTAGGCATGATTATTTGCAATGGCAAATTAAATTTTTTTGCAACAAGTTGGCAATAAGTCAAATCCGTAGCGATAAAATCTTTAGTAGTAACTGCAATAGTATCACATCCTTTGTCTTTTAGAAAATAAGCAAGAATAGTACTGTCTAACCCACCTGATAATGCTAGAGTCTGTCCGGCGCTCTCTGCAACTGAATTTTCTAAAACCTCGTAAAGTTTTTCAAAAGTCTTTTGCAACAAGGAATTTTATATCTGAAATTATATAGGTTAAGCTAATAGATTTCTATTTAGTTATACTTGTAATAATGTAAAGTTCAAAATCTTCGTGTGCAACTTTAAATATTCTAACTTCCAATTTAATTACATGTTACTTCCTGCTGAAATAGAATCAAAAACTATGATTCCAGCACTGAGAGCTATTCTAGCAAAAAAGCTTGCTGATGAACACAAAATTCGTGAGGATGAAATTTCTAAAATGTTAGGAGTCACCCAAGCAGCTGTTAGCAATTACATTAGAGGAACTCGAGGTGATCCTAAATTAATTTCTCAACTATCTTCTCAAAAACAAATTGTAGAAATGATTAATGAAATAAGTGATAACCTTGCTTCAAATAAAGCATATACTCCAGCAAGTCTATCAAAATTCATTGGTATATGTAACTACATTAAGACAAGTTTGTTAATATGTGACATTCACCATAATCTGGAATCCGATATTGACGAAGCAATTTGCAAAGAATGTGAATCAATGCTTCTTAAAGGACCTGGAAGCGTTTATTAGAATACTAATTTTTTAGTAAAACTATTTCTATTGTTGAAAGCATTTTTCCAATACCAGCTGGCATATCAGTGTCTAAAACAATATTTTGAATTTTAGAATTACCTTTTAGCATTTTTTCTGTTATAATATTTGCAATTGCAACTGCATTTGGAATGGAATTTCCCTTTGCTCGAAGAATTGCCTTATTTGATTTTCCTAAAAGAGTAATCACATTAATTGCTTCAATCATTACAGGTTCATTTCTCACATTGAAAATAGGTAGTTGCTCTTTTTGAATCTCAGAATCCTCTGATGATAAATTACTATCTTTGGACTCGTCCAATAAAATCAACCCAATACGAAGAAACTTTTTGAGTTTAAAAATATTATCGATGATTCATCCATTAATCGAAGAAATCAATGGGTATGTTTTGATAATCTCCATTTGGTAATCTACGTCTAATCACAATTGGAATTATTCGTTGTTCAAGCTCGGCCAACGCAATATCTAATGAAGTTTTTGCAGATGATGGAATTTCAATAAATGGCGGTGCTCCAAGTGAAAGTTGTAATGCCCTAGCTCCCATTATTCTAGCTTTTTCAAATCGGGTTAAGGTTGGTGGACCCAACTTTATTTTGCCTTTACCAGAAATTTCCATTTCTTGAGGTTCATGAATGGGATCAATTTCTATAATCTCTCTGTTTTCAATAATTTTGCATTCTTTATCTAAATCAGATAATTCTTTATCAGTTAATTCTTTTTTACCTTCTCTGATTTTTCTATAAGCAGATAAAGCATCACTCACACTTTTCCCTAAAACTGACTCTTCTACATTATTTTCTTTATTTTCAACTTCAGTTTCTTTTTGTTCTAATTTAGACACGTAGACAAAATTCTCAAAAACGGTAATATAATCGAATACGGGGATTAATGCTTATTTTATATCAAATTGGGACATGATCCAAAATCATAGCGTTTATCTATACTCTATTTAGTTGCTAAAATCTATGGAACAGGATTCAGTATCTAAAATCAAGTTAATTTTGGAATTACGTGGAAAAGCAAAGCTAAACTGTGAATTAAAACGCCATCTTTCACCAAGAACCGTAGGAATTATTTCAAGAAGCTTACCATTGGAGGGAAACGCTCATCAAATTTCAAATACTATTTCATATTTTGAAACGCCGATAGATTCTGGCATTGATAGACCTAGAAAAGAATTCAAAAAAGGAGACATTGCTTTTTTACCAGTAAACGGAAGTATTTGTTTTTTTTCTGAAGATACTTCTTCACCAAAAACTATGACACCAATTGGAAAAATTATATCTGATATTGCAGTTTTAACCGAAATAAAATCTGGTGATGTATTTTCCCTTTATGTGGATACTGTCGCATAAATATGATGACCGCTAAATCCGCCAACTTTTTTGACTGTTCCATCTTTAGATAATTTTTTCAAGAATGCGTTTGATGCGGATATTTTTACTCCAAGATGTCTTGCAAGTTCCTGAATTGTAATCACTTTTGAATTTTTAATAAATTTCATTGCTTGCTCTTCATTTACAAGAACCGTAATTTCTGCCTTTGAAGCACCTCCTTCTGATTTGTCTTTTTTCTGTCCTTTCTTTTTTTCACCTGATTTTTTTGAAGATTCATCCTGTTGAGATTTTTGCTTTTGTGCTGGTGACTTATTTTTTGATCCGCCCATAAAAAATTTGAAAATTTATCCGGCTTATAAAGGTAAATGCCAATTACGACTTATTTTCGTTTAACCGCTTTAGAAAAATTTCAGTAAAGTCTGAACCGTAAATTTTTTTCATGTATGGAATAAGTTCCTTCCAATTCAATTTAGACATGAATTTAATTGATCTCTCTGTTGGTGGGTATTCCAATGATCATAATCTTTCTAAAAATGTTTAAAATACCCAGTTGATTTTTTCGAATGGAATTGTTACTTTAATTAAAATTTTTTTAGAGTAAATTTCAACTATATATAATCTCAAACACATATCACACTATGGGATTAGTAGCAAAAGGTGCAAAATGTAACGTAAATGGTTGTAATGACGACGGTGTACGCTCAATAAACACAGGAAAGGTAGAACGTGCTGGTCTAGAAGTTTCATCAACCGGGAAAAAAACTGTTCTATGTAAAACCCACTATAAAGAATGGAAGAAGGAATCAAAAGATGATCGTGATCTTGAACGCGCACGATATGATAAATTCTAATTGCTTTTTCTTTCTGTTGAATCATAAAATTTTGCTGGATTTTCTTTCAAGAATTCTTCTTTAAGATTATTGTAATACATTCCAAGTTTTTTGTAAAGTCGTTTTGGTTTTCTTGATTTATTATTGCTTAGTACATATAATGCAAGAATTGGAAATGCAATTGTAGCGTCCGAATACACTGTTATCATATCTTGATGGGCATCATGCACTTTGCCCCAACTTTTTCCTTCTTGTAATGTAGCTCCTGAAAGCCCACCTGTATCTGGCCTTGCATCAGTTATCTGGATAATATAGTCCTGCCCTCCATCATTTCTCCGTAATATTTGATCTAAAAGAGGACCTGTTTGCTGTGCAGAGTTTTTTGGAACTCCTCCACCCAACTCTACAATTCCTGATTTTTTAGAGTTATAAACAATTGCTGCTTGTTCTATAATCTCTCTTACAAAATCTAAATTGTATATTTTATCTCTAAATCTATGGACTGCTAAATTTAATGCAAGTGAAGAATCAAGTAATGCGGGAGCATAAACTGGTACATCATATTCATATGCAGAAGCTATAAAGCTTTTTTCAGGAAATTTTGCTTTTTTCTTTGTAATGTTCCCCATAAGGTTACAAAACTCTGCACTTGTAAATGGTTTATCTATCAAGTGTTCTTTAAACATTTTTTGTACTACTTGGTCTTCTGCTTCAAGTGTTTCATAGAATTTAATAAAAACATCTCGAATTCTAACTATTTCTTTTTCATAAAGCTTCATGTCATCTACTTCATAATGTCCTTGTTTTACAGGAAATCCCCATGCAAAATGATCTTCATGATACACATTTGCACCAGTTGTAATAATCCAATCAACAAAACCTCTTTCAATCAATGTTTGAATAATTCCGCCAATACCCACTGGTGTCATTGCTCCAGATACTGTGAGACAAATTATTGCGTCTTCGTTAATCATTTTAGAGTACAGCTTTGCAGCTTCTCCTAATTTTCTTGCATTATACCCACTTCTGGCGTAAACCTCTACAAGATCCTCTATCTTCATTTTAGGGTCTAGTTTTATGTGAGGAATATCTTTCCCATGAAAGTGATGATGATCCACGAATGGAAAAAATTCAAACGCTAAATAATACTTGTGATTACACCTTTCCCAGTAAAAATTTAAGTTGAGAACTAAATTTACGAACAAAAATTGTGTTTTTCATACAATATTTCTGATTTGAAGATCAGGAACTAAGAAATAACTCAATCAAGTGATTATTTTGTGCGTAATCTCAAGACGTTCTACTCATAATGATTTATGTCCTTACACTTTTCCCAGTAAAAATTTAAGTCGAGAACTAAATTTACGAACAAAAAATCTATGAAATCTCTAAATTAGATTAATTAAAAAGAGAATCCCCCCCTCCCACGAAGGAAAAATGAAGAGTTTTCGTAAAAAATACTCTAGTCATAAATCATGAGATTCTTTTCCTCCAACGTACTATGAAGATTGTTAACCGAACGAAAGACGTCCTTTTCGGTTTTGGCACCTGTACATACTAATTTTCCTGAAGTAAAAATCAAGATGACAGTTTTAGGATCAAGCATTCTATGAATCAGGCCAGGAAATTGTTCTGGCTCGTACATACTTCTTGGCAAGCTTCTTGCAGTTTCTTCCAATTGAACTCTACCACCAAGGTTGATAGACGCTACAATATTTTGAACTGTCACCGTCGCATCTTTCTTTATCTTAATTCCACCTTTTCTCAAC
>BFAR01000107.1 GCA_008974855.1 archaeon MnTg01 | reverse complement strand
TTCTTTTTATTTTTTACCAACTCGATTCCCATTAACATTCCTTTATTTCTCACATCTCCAACTAGATCACATTGATAAAAATCTGATTTTCGTTTTTCAAAAATTTTAGAAGTATTTTGAATTTTTTGGATTAATTTAGTTTTTTCATAAAGTTTTAAATTTTCATTCGCTACTGCTGTTGCAATAGGATTACCAGTAAACGTATGACCATGAAAAAGATGTTTCATTTCATTAAATTCTCCTAAAAATGTATTATAGATTTTTTTTGATGACAATGTAGCTCCTAATGTAAGATAACCACCAGTAAGCATTTTACCATATGCAACAATATCTGGGACACTAACTTGAGATTTGTATTGTATTAGACTACCTAATCTGCCAAAACCTGTTGCTATTTCGTCTAAAATTAAAAGAACATCAAATTTTTTACATAATTTGCTGATTTTTTTCTGAAACCCAGGAGGATAAATTATTACGCCTCCTGCTAATTGAGCTCCGCTTTCCATCACAAAGGCTGCAATTTTTTCATTGTTTGTAAATAAAGATTCAATTTTTTCTAAACAAAAATTTTGATATTCAGAAAATGAATATCCTGTTGGGACACGATAGTTATTTGGAACTGGAATTTGTAATGTTGAAAAAAGCTGATCTTTAAACTTTGAAAAAAATTGTGGCACATATCCAACAGACATTGCTCCAAAAGTATCTCCATGATATCCATTTTCAAGTGTTGCAAATTTATTTTTGTTTTTAATTCCAAGATTTTTCCAATATTGTAAAGCAATTTTGAAAGAAATTTCCATTGCAGTTGAACCATTATCAGAATAAAATACATGATTCATGTTAGGTGATATTTTCACTAGTTTTTTTGCAAGTTGTTCTGCAGGTTCATTTGTGAGATTAAAAAGTGAAGAGTGAGAAATTTTTTTGGACTGTTTGATAATTTCGTTAATTAGCTCCTTTTTTGAGTGACCCCATACATTACACCACATACTTGCAACCCCATCTAACAGCCGATTCCCTTTAGAATCAATTAACCACATCCCTTGACCTTTTACAATTTTATCAAAATTATTCCATTCATTCATCTGAGTGTTAGGATGCCAAACTAAGCTATGATTTTTCATTTCTGGTATCTAATGTAGCAAGTGCATTGGTAATAAAAAAGGTAAACCCTGATACTCTAGTAAGGTTAACAATTCTAAAATCTTAATTACTACTTTTTTGCCTAAAAATTAATGATTTCAGATCATCAGTTTATTCTAGATTGTCAAAACAAAGTTTTCATAAAACAACCACTTGTAGCACATGATGCTGAAAAATTACTAAATATTCAAAAATCAGAACTAAAAACTCTTTCAAATTGCGCAAATAAAATTACCAGAAAATTTCAAGGAGATAGGATAGATGTTGAACAATTATCTAATATTAAAAAAAATTATTGTAGTGAGGATTGTTCATTTTGTGGTCAATCTGCTTTTTTTAATACCAATGTTAGGGATTATCAATTACTTTCTAAAGAAGAGGTAGTAAAACAAGCAAGAAAAGCAAAAAATGAAGGAGCACAATCATATTGTTTGGTTGCAGCTTGGAGAGAACCAACTGACTCAGATTTTGAAAAAGTTTGTGAGATAATTAAGGAGATTAATAATAAAGTCGCAATAAGTGTGGAGTGTAGTCTTGGATTTCTTACGCCAAAACAAGCAATGAAACTAAAAAAATTAGGGGTTAGAAGATATAATCATAATTTAGAAACATCAAGATCTAAATTTCCTGAAATTTGTACTACACACACCTATCAAGATAGAATCGACACCTTAAAGATTGCAAGAGATGCTGGACTTGAGCTTTGTACAGGAGGAATTATCGGGATGGGTGAAACGCGAGAACAAAGATTAGAATTAATTTTAGATCTTTCAAAATTAAATCCAGAAGAAATAACTATCAATTTACTTGTACCAGTACCGGGAACTCCGTTAGAATTACAAACTCCTCTACCCATTGATGAAATTCTTAGAACTTTTGCAGTAATTAGATTTCTTTTACCAGATTCAATAATCAAAATTTCCGGTGGACGAGAAGTAAATTTGGAAGATGATGGTGAGGCACTTTTACTAAGCGGTGCTAATGGGATAATTAGTGCTGGATATTTGACTTTAAGTGGAAATGAAATGAAAAAGGACCTAGAAATGATTAGAAAGATCCATCTTGAAGCCTAAGCTGACTTTTGTCAATAATAAATTAGAAAGCATTAAGAAGCAAAACCTATATCGCGAAATACGATTTGGGCAGGTCAATGGGGCTTTTATCAAAATCAAAAATAAAAAACTTGTAAATTTCTGCTCAAATGATTACTTGGGAATTAGTATTTCAGATACAGTATCAAGACAAATACAATCTAGTTCAAGACTTGTAGGTGGAAATGACATTTCATTTCAAATTTTAGAAAAAAAACTTGCAAAGCATAAATCTCAAGAGGGTTCATTGATTTTTCCTACAGGTTACATGGCAAATGTTGGAGTAATATCTACCATTATTGAAAAAAACGATTTAATTTTAAGTGATGAATTAAACCATGCAAGCATCATAGAAGCATGCAAGCTTACTGGTGCCAAAATTTCTATCTATAAACATAATGACATTAACGATTTATCATCAAAACTTAACCAACATCATAAACGAAAATTTGTTATTTCTGAAGGGATATTTAGTATGGATGGAGATTATGCGAATCTAAAAGAAATAGTAGAAATCGCAGAAAAAAAAGATGCAATTACAATATTAGATGATGCACATGGAGATTTCACCGTAGGAAAAGATGGGAAAGGAACGCCAAATCACTTTGGGGTAACAAAGAAAATTGATCTTTATGTAAGTAGCCTTAGTAAAGGACTAGGTTCTTTTGGAGGATATGTGGCTACACAAAAAAATATTATTGAATTTTTAATAAATAGATCCAAATCCTTTATCTATACTTCTGCATTGCCTTCATTTCTTGTAGAATATTCATTAAAAAAATTAAATTCAGACAGAGAAAAACAAAGGAAAAAACTTTGGAGAAACGTAGCATTATTAACTTTAGGATTAAAACAAATTGGATATAATTTTGATTCATCAACCCATATAATACCATTAATTATTGGAAAAGAAAAAGCGGCACTAGAGTTTGGAAAATATTTATTTAAAAAAGGAGTTTATGCACTACCAATCAGATACCCTACAGTACCAAAAAACAAGGCAAGAATAAGGATCTCAGTAACAGCTTGGCTTACTAAAAACCATATTGAAAATGCATTGAGGGTTTTTGAATTATCTGCTAAAAAATTTGGAATTATATAGATTAACGAAGTGTATCAAATCCACCAAACATTGGTGACCCTACAATAAATGCAATAGTCACAACTGCCCCTAAAACTATCCCAACTATGATAAAACGTCTGTTCACAATTAAAAATCGATACTAGCGTGGATAAAAACGAATTGAAAATTGAGCCAGATTTGGAATAATCCTTAATTAAAAAAAATGTCACTTTATCTCATGTCAGAAGTAACTCTAGCCGTAGCTGCGCTAGCAGGGCTAGGATCGTTTGTTGCGCCTTGCATATTACCTATCATTCCGGCATTTTTGGCATATATCTCAGGAACAACCCTCTCGGATCTTAATCAAAAAAGTGGCACCAAATTAGTCACAATTAACAGAACTAATGTTATTCTAAATACAGTTTTTTTCGTATTAGGTTTTTCAATAGTTTTTTCAACATTAGGAGTGATAATTAACAGCACACTTGGTGGATTATCAAGTGATTTAATTTCTGGATTAAACCAAATTGGCGGAATAATAATTATTGGTTTTGGAATCTTTTTGCTTTTAACAACTAAATTTAGGTCGCTGAATATTGAAAAGAAGTTTTTCCCAAAAAGAGAAAAGGCAAGTTATCCTTTATCATTTTTGTTTGGTTTAGCATTTGCAGCAGGTTGGACACCTTGTGTAGGACCTATTTTAGGAACAATTCTCACCTTAGCAGCTGCAACCCCTGCCGTTTCATTTTATTTATTACTTGCATATTCTTTGGGTCTTGGAATTCCGTTTATTTTAATGGGAGTATTTTTCTCACGAGCCACAAGAGTCATCCAAGCTATGAGTAAACATCTAAAGTATTATTCTGTAATAATTGGAGCTTTGATCATTATTTTAGGAGTTTTAGTTTTTACAAATCAATTAGCGTACATTGCTAACTTTCCACTTCTAAATGAATTGGTGTTATTAGGTTAAGAATATGAAAACAGAGATTAAAACTGCAGCAATATTTGGAATAGTAATAGTTGGAATAATAGCTAGCTTAAGCATTGTTTTTTCATCACTAGAAACTTCAAATCTAATTTCAGATACACTTGATGAAAAGAAAATTCCAATCTCAGGGATAGAACTTAATATTGATAAAAGCCGATTCAAAACAGCTCCTGATCTTGTAGGAATTGCACACTATATCAATACCACTCCAGAAAAATTAGCAAAAGAAATTGAAGGAAAAGTTGTTTTGTATGATATATGGACATACAGCTGCATTAACTGTATACGAACTCTTCCATACATTACAGCTTGGAACGAAAAATATTCTGATGAAGGATTATTAATTATTGGGGTTCATTCACCTGAATTTGAATTTGAAAAAGATCCCAATAATGTGGAAATGGCAGTTCAGAAAAATGGAATTAATTATCCCGTTGTTTTAGATAATGAAATGAAAACATGGAAAGCTTTTGAGAATAGATATTGGCCTAGAAAATACATAGCAGATCATGAAGGCTATATTAGATATGATCATATTGGAGAAGGAAAATATGATGAGACAGAAAAAGTGATTCAAGAACTTTTAGAAGAACGTGCAACTCAATTAGGATTAAATGTTGCTGCGGCAGAGTCCATATTAGAATTAGAAGAGTTTGAACATACCAGTTTTAGAACCCCTGAATTATACTTTGGATACAAATTTTCTGCTGGACGAAATCAATTAGGAAATACTGAGGGATTTAATCCTGAAAATAATGTTGCGTATACTATACCGGATGATTTGAAGTTACATTATTTCTATATTGATGGAGTATGGAAAAATTTGCAAGGAAGTATGAAACTTGTTTCAGAAGAAGGAAGAATTCTGTTACCATATTTTGCAAAGGAAGTAAATATCGTTACTAAAGGTAAAGCAGAACTTACCATTCTCCTTGATGGAAATCTAATTAGCCCTGAAGTTGCAGGAATGGATGTAACTTTAGGAAAAATACAGGTTGTAGAGCCTAGATTGTACAATATTGTTACATCAGAAGAGGCTGAATCCCATACATTAGAAATACAAGTACCAGAATCTGGGTTCGAAATCTATACGTTCACCTTTGGTTAGGATGTACTGTAACCAGAACCCCTGTAACTAGAGTGACATAAAGACAAGATACAGCCTAGTTTAAAACTAATTTTTCAAACCTAATTTGGAAAAATTTGGGTACTTTCAGTAATTGGACTAAAAATGGAAATGAGGGATTAACACAAAAAGTGTTTGGAAGAGTCATACCAGACACTCCAATTAAAAACAAAATCGAAAATGCTCAACAAAAATTAGAATTACAAATTATGAAATTATCAGGCATTTCTGCAAAACTTCAAAAAAAGCATGATCATATTTTTGAAAAAATAGTTAATGCTCAAAAATCAAATAACCATTCATATGCAAAAGCATATGCAATTGAGCTTCAAGAAATTAGAAAAATGAATAACATGGTTAGTAACGCAAAACTTTCTATGGAACAAATTAACATTAGATTAAACACAGTTTCTGAATTAGGAGATGTTATTGTAACATTAAGTCCATGCATGTCTGTTATTAAAGGACTAGGAGCTTCCTTGGGCGGAATTATGCCACAAGCCAACTCTTCTATGCAAGATCTTTCAAAGATATTAGGCGATGTGTTATCTGGTTCAACAGTTGGACCACAAGATACTGAAATATTGTCACGAGAAGGAAATTCAGATACCGTTGCAATCTTAGAAGAAGCACAAGCAGTCATAGAAGGACAAACAAAAGAAAACATTCCAGATATACCATCTAATCTACCAGAAGATATTTTATCAGAAAGAAGAGAAAGGTCGTCTATCTAGATCTTTTTTTACTTTTTATAATTAGAATCTTTTTAATTCTAGAAATTGTAGGATAACTATATCCTCGTCTTCTATAATTTGCAATCATCATCTTCCAATTATTTAATCTCCATTGAGCTTGCTCTTTTGTAACAGAGTGGACTTCTTTTTGAATAATACTTTTTCTACCGACTTTCAGTACACCAGCGTCTTTTGCAGTCCATCTGTTTTTTGCAAATTTTAGACCAGCTAAAATTTCTTCAACTGGCATCTCTTTGAAATATTCTTTTAGTTTTTTTAGCTGTTCATCGTTAGGTCTTTTTGAAATAATCAAATCAATTTGTTGCTTTTCCACAGATTTGCTTGTTTCGCTTTGTTAAAAAATTCATGCTAAATTTGAATTAACAATCAAATATGCTATTAGCATTTTTGCAAATTTTCATAAAAAGCTCAAACCCCAAAATTACGATTCCAAAGATCGCTAATGGGATAACAACTAGTAATTTTTCTTTTAATCCCATACTAGAGCCATAATATCAAACCCTAAATTAGTCTAATTTTTAATAAAAATTCGCCAGATCTCCCAAAAAACAAAAATGTTGGGCATTGGAGTCTGTGGGAGAGTGACGAATTAATTCATGATTTAATGGTTTTCTATTACTTTGTGAGGGTAAGCCATTACTGACTGTATGTGCAAAAAAGACGTACTAGCACATACAAATCACACTAAACATAATAGGAAACATAAGCAAACGGAACTGTCACCGATGTACAATCGTTGTCGGTCTTAAGTTCCGTTGCTTTTTTACTTAAATTATTCAAGAAAATTAGATTTTTTAAATAGTAATTTTGTAGTTATAAAAATTGTTTAACACTATGGAAAATAACGAACATAAGAAATTGGTAAAAGGAATAATCGATCATTTTGAATCAAAAGGATTGAAAATTATTTCTGCAGCATATGAGGGATTTGAAAAATGTGAAATAATTGGAAATCATGAACCTGATGTAATTGCAAAAAAATCAAATGAAGAAAATTATTACATTGGAGAAGCAAAGACTTGCGAGAATCTAACAACTGATCGAACAATGGAACAATTTGAGGATTTTGGAAATACTGTAATTTTAAAAGAAGGGAAAACTCGAATTAATATTCCATTTTGTATAGCAGTGCCAAAAAAATGTATTGACGATCTAACATCTTTTCTTACAGAAATGGGACTTGGTATGAATGAAAATATAGAAACAATAGGCATATGATTTAAGAAAAAAACTAAATACTTCATAATTAAAAAATAAATATGACAAGAGTTTTTTTTAGTAAAAAAACTGAACACCTAATTAAAAAACTTGAGATAACACAAATAAGAAATAATTTCCAAGAAAATATTAATCAAAACTATCAACTATTTGGAGAAACTAATTTTAAGGTGCTATTTACATGGATAGTAAAATAATCAAACTCTTTGAAGAACCGAATTTAGTTTTTATTGCTACAATTATGAAAGATGGTTCTCCACAACTTTCGCCGGTGTGGGCAGATTTTAAAGACGAACATGTTCTAGTCAATACTGCAGAAGGTAGAATAAAACACAAAAATGTTCTTCGAGATCCTCGAGTAGCAATCTCAGTAGTTAATCACAACAATCCGTTAGACATGACAACTATTCGAGGTAAAGTCATCGATATCATTCCAGATTATGAATACAAACATGCAAACAAACTAACCAAAAAATACATGGGTAAAGAAAAGTATCCGTTCAAACAGCCTGGAGAAAAAAGAATTATCTTCAAAATCCTTCCTGAGAAGGTTTTTGTGCTACCTAAATTGAAGATGAATCAGGATTGTTAAATTATTATGTTTCATAATTCGAATTTAGAAATATTATTTTTTTATTGTGAAAATGAATAATTCTATAGAAGATTTATGTTGCTAAATTCGAATTTAGCAACATAATAAATCAACAAGTGTAAATCTAATAAACGACATAGCATATGTAGATGAAGCCAGAAGATTCATTGTTTTCTGCAGGAAAACCAAAAAATTTACCTTGGTTTTTTATTCCAGTTTTAATTGGAGTAACAATTCTTGTAATACTTTACAAGTGGTTTAATTAAAAAAAAATAGAAAAAGGCTTTTGAGTTTTATCGACGTCTACGTCTTGCTGGAGAACGTCTTTTTGCTGGAGAACGTCTTCTAGCTGGAGAACGTCTTTTTGCTGGAGAACGTCTTTTTGCTGGAGTACGTCTTTTTGCACCGCCAGTACGTCTTCTAGCTGGAGAACGTCGTTTTGCTCCGCCTTTAGTGACAGCGGCACGTCGTCTTCGACGTCTTGCACCAGCTTGACTAGCTGCTGCTTTGTTAGCCGCATTTCTTTTTCTAGTACGTGCAGCTTTCTTTGCTGCAGCACTTCTTTTAGCTTTTGAAGCTGCCAT
>BFAR01000106.1 GCA_008974855.1 archaeon MnTg01 | reverse complement strand
TGATTCAAAAGGACTGGATACTTTTTAACTCCCTTTTTAGCGAAAAATAGCATATGCTCTTAATCAAACTTGGTGGTTCAATTATTACCAATAAGAAAAAACCATTATCAGCTAAAAGAAAAACTATAGATAATATTGTTTCTAGTTTTAGAAAAATTAATGAAGATTTTGTTGTAGTTCATGGAGGTGGTTCTTATGGACATTATTGGTCTGTAAAATACGATATGCATACGAAACCAAAAAAATATGATCCCAAGGGAGTTTCAATTGTAAAAAACTCAATGATTGAATTAAATACGATTATTCTTGATTCTTTTTTGAAAAATAAAATGAATCCATATTGTCTTCCGCCAACTGATTTTGTAATGGGAAACAAACCAATTAACAGAAAAATTTTAGAAATTAAAAAAATTGCAAATTCTGGATTTATACCAATTACATATGGAGATGCATTATGGTACGGAAATAAAAAATCATACATCTTATCAGGTGATAAAATTATGTCATTCTTAGCACGAGTTCTAAGACCAAGATTATCTATTTTTGTTTTAAATGAAGATGGTTTGTATTCTGATATGAAAGCTAAGAAATTAATTTATGATTTTAAAGATGAAAAGATTTTCATAAAAAAAACTGTGAGGGATGTAACTGGAGGAATGACTCGAAAAGTTGCTGAAGCTTCAAAAATATCTAAAATTGGATTGAAGGTTTTTTTTGTTAATGGAAACAAACCAGAAAGAATTGTTAATGCAATAACTAGAAAAAAATTTGAGGGCACATTATTTAGGTGAGAATTAGTTGTCCGATGAATATGTTATACTTGTAGATAAAAACGATATACCAATTGGTAAAGAAGAGAAAGTAAAAAGCCATCTCCCAAATGGAAAATTACATAGAGCTTTTACCGCCTTGCTATTTGACAAAGAAGGAAGACTTGTCATAACAAGAAGAAGTTCAAGCAAGATGCTATGGCCAGGGGATTGGGATGGCACAGTAGCAAGTCATCCAAGAGAAGGTGAAACTTATGTCTCATCAGCCGAACGTAGAATGCCAGAAGAAATAGGAATATCCTGTAAATTTGATTATCTTTTGAAATTTGAATATCATGTACCATACAAGGATATAGGTTCAGAAAATGAAATTTGTGGTACTTTGATTGGAGTAATTGAAAATTCGACTCAATTTAATCTAATTAAAGATGAAATCAGTGAGACAAAATGGATTACAGTTGATGAATTAATTGAAGATCTGCAAAAAAAACCAGAAAATTACTGTCCTTGGATGATCATTGCTTTATACTTATTACCTAAATCAGAAGAATCAATGTTATCAAAGTACAAATCAATTATTTCACAATGGATCAAACCTAAAATAGAAAAACCCTTAGAAGATTCAATAAAATATCATTTACAAGACGACAAATGGAGATTAGTTAGCTAATGAGTTCCAATTCACTATCAAAGAACGCAAAAGGGGTTAATCGTTTCCTTGGAATAAAACTAAAAGGAAAACCTACACAACTGTATGATGCTGCATCATATCTAATTGTTAATGGAGGTAAACGTCTAAGGCCATTCATGGTAATGAAAAGTTGTGAAATTTTAGGAGGAGAACTAAAAGATGCAATGCCAGCTGCTTGTGCTGTTGAAATGATCCATAACTTTACTTTGGTTCATGATGATATAATGGATAATGATGAAATGCGTCATGGAGTTCCAACAGTTCATAAAAAATTTGGAATTCCAATTGCAATCTTGGCAGGGGATGTATTATTTTCTAAAGCCTATCAAATACTTTCAAACTCAAATCTTCCGTCTAAAGCTACAAACGAACTAGTTTCAAGATTGGCAAAAGCATGTGTTGATGTTTGTGAAGGACAAATATTAGATATCAAAATGGCAGAATCAAAAAAAATTCCTTCTCAAGCAAATTACATAAAAATGATTGAGAAAAAAACATCATCTCTCTTTGATGTTTCTTGTTCTATGGGAGCAATATGTGCAAAAGCTAAACAAAGTGATATTACAAAATTATCAGCCTTTGGAAGAAATCTAGGAATTGCGTTTCAAATTACTGATGATCTAATTGGAGTACTAGGTGATCGAAGGATCACAAAAAAACCTGTTGGAAATGATTTGAGAGAAGGTAAAAAATCACTTCCAATTGTTTTAGCAATCACAAAATCCAAAGGAAATGATAAAAAAATCATTTTGAAGACATTTGGGAATACCAAAGCCACTAAAAGAGACATAGAAAAGGCAGTTGAGTCTATTCGGGCATTAGGAATAGAAAAAATTGTAAGAAAACAGGCATTGCTTTATTCAAATAAAGCTCAAAAATCTCTCAATAACTATTCAGGTTCTGCAAAGAAAGAATTACTCAATCTTCTTAATTTTGTTGTAAAAAGGAGTTTGTAGATTGGATGAAGATATAAAAAAAGAAATTAGAAAATTTGCTTTACAAAATGCATATGAACATAAGGGAAAAACTAATGAAAAAATTGTGGCATCAAAAATTTTAGGAGTTAGACCTGAGCAACGAAAAAACGTTCCTGAATTAATGGAAACCTGCGTACCAATCGTTAAAGAAATTAATTCATTGTCATCCAATCAAATAATTACTGAAATTGAAAATAATTTTCCAGAAATATTAGTTCCAAAAGAAAAACTTTCAAAAAAAGAACAAACGTTTCCTCCATTAGAAGGTGCAGAAAAAGGTAAAGTTATTACAAGATTTCCACCAGAACCAAATGGATATCCTCACATAGGACATGCCAAGGCTGCAATAATTAATGAAGAATATGCAAAGATGTATGATGGAAAAGCAATTCTTAGAATAGATGATACAAATCCAGAAAACGAACGATTAGAGTTTTATGCTGCAATCAAAGTTGGGCTTGATTGGCTTGGTATCAAATATGACAAAATAAAAAATACTTCAGATGATTTAGAAATAATTTATCAAAAAGGAAAAGAAATTATCAGTGTAAACAAAGCTTATGTTTGTACATGTAAGCGTGATGTAATTAGTAAAAATAGACATGAAATGAAGGCATGTAAATGTAGTCAGCTAGAACAAAGTAAAAACGAGGATAGATGGACAAAACTATTTGAAGAATATTCAGTAGGCCAAGCAGTTGTTAGATTTCGTGGAGATATGAAATCTCAAAATACTGTCATGCGAGATCCAGTTTTATTTAGAATAATTGAAGGGCATCATCCATTACATGCAGGAAAATATAGAGTGTGGCCTAGCTATGATTTTGCCATAGCTATAGAAGATAGTTTAGATGGAGTAACTCATGCCTTTAGATCAAAAGAGTATGAGTTACGAAATGAGTTGTACTATGCAATACTAGATGCGCTAAATATGAGAAAACCAAAGGTTTTGGAATTTTCTAGGCTTGAATTTAAGGGAATGCCAGTCTCAAAA
>BFAR01000105.1 GCA_008974855.1 archaeon MnTg01 | reverse complement strand
TCATTTGTCTTGGAGCTGCCTTTTCTGGTCTTCCAATTCTTACTCCAACAGATGTTGAAAATTTAGGCTTTATTTTTATTTCTGAAGTTTCAGATATATTTTCAATAACTGATTTTGACTCGTTAAGCTTTAATGGTTTTCTGAAAAGAAGGTTATAGAAAATTTTAGCTTCAGATTCATCTAGTAAAATTGAATCAGTTGAATTTTCATGTGGGACCCCAATTTTTTCTAAAATAAGTTTTACATTTTTTGAATATCTGATTGAAGATTCTCCAATTGCTAAGGGATGGAGAAGTTGTTTGAGTTCTTGTATTGAAATTAGATCCCAAAAATAGAGAAATTTAGGATGTAATGGTATAAGAAAGTCTAAAGAAAGGTTGATGGCTTCATCAAAAGTTGGTGTACTTGTAAGGAATTTTGAAGGAGAGTTTTCATAATTTTTTGGTTCGTATTTTGAAAGTTTTTCTCTAAGCTCCTCCACCCAAATTTCTTCAACATAACCTGTAGGTACCAGTTGTGCATTGTTTTCCAAAAAATCTCCAAATGAAATCAAGATGTCTCCTAGATGAATAATTTTTTTAATTTCATTTTTAATTTTTAGTCCATGTAATGTATCTTTTATTTTAATTACATTTCCATTTTTTAGTAAAACAATAGGAGTTTCAATAGAATCTACAAAAGCTATAGTAGCGCCCTTACTTGGATAATCAATCTTGATCTGAGTTCCAACTGTAATAGTATGATTTAATATTTCTCCTACTACTGGATGAATTCCAACTGCTGCAAATCCTGAATTACATGCTCTTCCGTAACGGAGTCTAAAACCACCAATCTTGTTTGGCATTGATAAAACAGATCTTCCAGTAATTACTTCCCTCATTCTTTTTGTAGCTGCATCTTCACGATCACCTGTTTGAATAGCTCCTTTAAGATCATTGAGCCACTCCCAACCATCAAGATTGTAAAGTTCAATTCGTTTTAGAAGTTTCTTGGATCTACCAACAAGTCCGTCATTTAGAACTCGTAAGGCTCCTCCCCTTACTCTATCCGTATCAATTCTTTTCATATTTCTATGATTAACAACTTCATATGGATCAGTTTCTACGCCATCTAGCTCAACTGGAAGATTTGAAATTACAGTTGTTATATCTTCATCTAAAACATGGAATTGAAAACTTCCTTGAGCTTCTCTTTCATAAACTCGAAGTTCTTCAACAAATCTTCCTGTTTCGTCATCAAAAGAATTTGCTTGGTATTTCGATAAACCTGCAGTCTTTCTTACATGATCTGCAATTAGCATTGTAACTGCTGATTCAGTTCCTCCAGCAGACCGCATTGGACCTGCAATTGAGACTGATAGATATTCGGAACCATCCTTGTTTTTCTTAATTGTTACTTTGCTAATTCCTTGCAATGGAGCAATAGTAACACCTTCTGTTACAATTGCTAGTCCAACTCTAACTGCAAGATCAAGTCTTTCTTTAAGCGTTGAAGTGGATGGAAGATATTTCCCAGTTGCAATTTCTTTTGATAGAATTAAGGCTGATAGTTCCTTTCCATTAGTTTTTAATAATTCACGCAATGGTTCTGCAATATCAATATCGTGCATTTTAGCAACACGATCTGCTAAGTCAAAGGCGATTTTGGGTTCAACAATGGCTGATGAATCAACTAATGTTGCTTTTGCTGCTGCTGCTTTTTCAAAAATATCAAATGTTTTTTTTGAAATATCGTTATAATAATTTAAATAATAATCAGGCATTAAGACGTCTTTAATTCTGTTAATTGCGGCGTGATCTGACATGATTCTATCTTACTTCTTTACACTTCTAATTGCTTTGGCTATTGCTGTGAGATTTTTTAGGCTGCCATTTTTTTCTAGTAAAGTTCCTATTACAATAGCATCCGCCCCAGCACTAACAATTTTTTTGGCAGTATCTGGATCTTTAATTCCACCCCCCACAATTAGAAAGCCTTTGAAGACTTTTCTTACTGTTTTAATCATTTCAGGTTTTACACTAGAGACTGCTCCTGAACCTGCTTCAAGATATACAAAACGCATGCCTAGAAATTGAGCAGCTAGTGAATAAGCAGCCGCAATTTTGGGTTTATCAAAAGGGATTCCCCTTGCTGAACCAACAAACCAGGCAGATGTTCCTTCACCAATTACCAAATATGCAGTTGGGAGTGGTTCTAATCCAAATTTGAGAACGCTTGGAGCCGCCAAAGCTTGTGCTTGAGAAATAAAGTATGGATTTTCTGAATTTAAAAGAGAGCTAAATAGGATTGCATCTGCTTCTGGAACTACCCCAGTTACATTCCCAGGAAAGAGGATTTTAGGAATTTTAACTGCCTTTTTTAAATTTTTTACTACCTCAGCCATCTCCATTTGATTTGTTGCAGAAGACCCTCCAACTAGGATAGCAGATGCACCGATTCTTTCTACATCCTTTGCGAGTTTAACTGAAGATTTAATGTTAGAAACTTCTGAATCAATCAGAACAAAGAGCAAAGCTGATTTTTTTTTCTTTAATTCAGATTTTAGATACGATTCAACACTATCAGTCATAACCACCGTTGTTCATATTTGGCTCTTTAAAGTTTAATTGATATACTGGTATACAGATTTGTATAGCTATGAGTGGGTTTGAACAATCCAATTTTAACAATATTTTTCATGAAATGATCAAAAAATCATTGTTTACACAAAGACAAATTGAAATTATTCTAAATCAGAAGAATTTGGTTGAATCACAATTTAGTATTTCTAAAGGAGCATATTTCAGGCAGGTAAGCCAGTCTAGGAGTAAATTAATCGGTCTTTATTATTCAATAATATTACTTCGGGGTTTGGGCATAATACTACCTGATGATATTGACGTGATATCTCGTCTTTCCGAACAAATTTCTGTGACACAAGATAGTGATGTTTTCCCTGAAAAAGAAGAGCAAATTATTGATGTGATGGATAAGGCAATTCGTCAAATTGTTGGAATGTGATTTTAGGTATGATGTGTTTGATTTTTTTTATTTTTGTGTGATTGATTGTATGATGTTTTAGATGATGCAAGTTGTGAAATTATGTTGTTCAATCACGATAAATCACGATTTCATGATGTAACATGTGATGTTAGTAGAGATACCTGATCCTGAGATAATTTTAGGAGTTGTTGCAGCATTTTTTGTGGGTTTGTTTTCTCTTTACATAATTTATAAAATTAAACCCACGGTTAATCGACAAGATAGGCATGACTCTTCTTCGAATGAACGTTTAGAATTTTATGAAAGACAGTTAATTGATATGAGAATTAAATTAGATTCTTTAGAAATTACGGGTGAAGGAGAAAACGCGCCTGAGATTAAAGATTATTACCCAAGGACAGAACATACTCCTCAACAAGAGCGTTATTCTGAACCAAAACCAAAACGAGTAGATCTTAAACATCAACAAACTCCTAATTTAGATAATCACAACACTGTTGATTTTGTTTTAGGATTAATCACAAACAAATCAATGACATCACGTGACATCCAAAACGCATCACAAAGATCAAGAGAGCATACTTCGAGGTTAATGAAAAAATTATACCAAGATGGATATGTTGAAAGAAACACAAGTTCTAAACCTTTTACTTATTCTATCACCGAAAAGGGAAAAGCTAAGATTGGTATTTTAGAACACATGCAAAATATGGTAGCTTAACCAAAAATCAAGAAAAAACATTATAAATTAATAATTAAATAAAATATGAAAACATATATGTTATAAATATAGATATTATTACCAAGTTGGAAAATGAAGAATTAGTGAAAATCACGTCTGGAGGAACAGTCTCGATTCCTAAACAATTTAGAAAATTTCTTGAAATGCAAAAAGGTGATTATGTAAAAATTGTATTAGAGGGGGATCATTTGATAGTAAAACGAGTGATTATCTCTTAACTATGGTGTTTTTGTGAGATTTTAATGGTTTGATAGGTCCATTCTCGGCCAGTTCTTGCCCGTTCAATCCTACCCTTTTCAGTAAAACGTGAGAGATAAGTCGAAATTATACTGAGTTTTATTGGTTCATTATACTCATCTTCATAATTTTCTAATATGACCGATGAGGTAAATTTGCCCAGAGGGAAGAATTTATCTACAATATTCCAGATTTTAGCCCCTACAGAGTCTATTTGTGGTGAGTTAGGGGTATCTTCAATATTCATTAAGTCTAGAAATTCAAAGGCCTTCAACACCTTCTCTCTTGTAATATTGCCTGATAGATTTAGGTTAAAGTTAGCTCCATCATCATCTTCAATATCAATTCGAATTCTTTTTCTAGCCATGATTGTGTTACATTCGGGATATTTGTTAACAGTTGAACAGATCCGCTGATTTTTGTTAAGTAAATGATTTGTTAAGGTTGACTGCGTAACCCACGCCTAGCCATTTTAGATTAGTTAACTGTTTAATTTCATACTCATTCTCTAAACTATATTCTTTCATGCCTGGAGTCGAAATAAGGGGGTAAAATTGGATATTAACAATGTTAACGTTCTTCTTCACACCTAGACTAGAAACTAGGGGGTCAAATTATAGTTTTTTTTATTATTCTTAACATTAGGTTAACAATAAGTTAACCAGTAAAACCCACACACCTATGTTTCCACTCTTTTTTTATTCAAATTTTTTTTAGGAAATACAAAATATAGAATAATAGAATTAATAGATTAATTCATTATTATTAAAACAAAATTATAAGTTGAATAGAAATTAAGGTGTGTGAGTAGCGATCATGAGCGATCTTAGCTAGTCAACGAGAACGATCCCGCTTGTAAAAATTTCTGATAGGATCCGTTGAAGTGTTGAGCTTTGATCCGAATTGATCTCGAACATGAGTACAACAACTTTAGACCCAGTTGAAAGAATGCTGGATGCTGCAGAAAAAGGAATTACCTTAATTAAAAATAGAGAGATTTTGCATTTTACATATATTCCAGAAATGATTTTTCATCGTGATACTGAACAAGCTTTAGTTACTCAATCATTAATGCCAATTTTAAAAAAATCCCGCCCATCAAATCTTCTAGTATATGGTAAACCAGGAACAGGCAAAACCCTAGTTGTTAAAAAAATTCTATCAAAAATTCAGGCCAGAGTAGAAAAATCCAAATTCCCAATAAAATTAGTGTATGTGAACTCAAAAGAAGAAACAACCCTCTATCAGTTATTGGTAAGTTTTGGTAGACAGTTAGGGCTTGATGAAAAAGAGATACCTTCAACAGGACTTGCAATCAGTGAGGTTTTCAAACGATTATTAAAAACAATTGATAGAAATCACCTTAATGCAGTTTTCGTTATTGATGAAATTGATTACCTAGCAGACCTAGTAAAAAAAACAGGCAAGGACATTCTCTACCAATTAACCAGAGCAAATGATCGCCTAAAAAAAGGGTCATTAACCTTTGTAGGGATTTCTAATGATCTTACTTTCAAAGAAAGGTTAGATCCACGTGTTTTAAGCACATTGGGTGAGGAAGAAGTAGTTTTTGCCACCTATTCAGTTGAACAAATCAAAAAAATTCTTGAAGCTAGAATTGAACAGGCATTTGTTAAGGGGGCTGTAGAAGATTCTGCTTTGAATCTATGTTCTGCCCTTGCTGGTAGGGAACATGGAGATGTCAGAAGAGCAATAGATCTTCTTAGGGTCGCTGGAGAAATTGCTGAACGAGAACAAAAAACATCAATTAATGAAAATCACATTAGATTAGCTCGAAATAAAATAGAAGAAAACAAAGAGGTAACTGCTCTCCAATCTTTCCCATTACATGAAAAATTACTAATTATAGCGATTATGAAAACAACAGAATTAACGACTGGGGTGATTTACACAGCTTACAAAGGAATCTGTAAGACAGTTAGACAGCCAGAACTTACACAAAGACGAGTTACTCAAATGCTTAGTGAAATTGAATTATCAGGTATAATCAGTGGAAGAATAATCCATCAAGGAATACATGGAAATACCAAAAAATACAAACTTACCATAACTCGAGAAACGGTAAAAGAAACCTTCAAAAATGATTTAACCTTTGAAGATATTCTGTAAAATCAATACCTAATCTTTAATTGTAAAATCCTTAGTATAGACTTTGAAGGTTTTCAAATTTACAATAACTGCTAATCCGGGGGTAGGAGTCATTCCTACACCTGCTTGAAAAGGTGTCTGATGCTGCCAAGCACCTGAATTCACAATCAAAACTCCTCGATACAAATCTAGATCTACCACATGAACATGGCCTGCATGAAAAATATCCGGGACTTCATCAATTACCATCATATCTTCAGTTTCGGGAGCTAGAGGTGTTTGAGAACCATAAATCGGACTTAGATGTCTAGCTTGAAGTAAATGCCGCATAACTAAAGCCGGTTTATCATAACTTAATCCTGGTGTGGTTCTTACTATATCATCTATACTCTGACCATGAAACATCAAAACCTTAACTCCATTAAGCGATACAATGGCAGGATTTCCTAACATTGAAATATTTTTTTGATTCCACAATGAAGAATTGTAAATTTCTGGTATGGCAGGTTGTGGTAATGCCCGTCTACCAGGATCATGATTTCCAGGTGTTATAATGATCTTGATATGTTCAGGAATCTTACATAACAAAGCTTCTGTTTTTTTAAGCTGTTCATGAATATCAATTAAATCTAATTCTTTATCTTGATTTGGATAAATCCCAACTCCATCAACCAAATCACCACAAATCAAAACAAAACGAATTTTTCTTGCTATTGGGTCTGGACTTAACATCCATGAAATAAAATCATTCAATTCTTTTTCCATAAAATATGTACTTCCAATATGTAGGTCAGATAGAAAAACAGCGTATGTTTCTGTTTTTGAGCGGTTTTGAACATGTTCTGGGATATCAGGAATAATAATATCTTTTACAATAAATCCTCCTTTTTTACCAAAACTAATTTTTTCCATTACAAATTGGTCAGTAAGTAATGATGCCGCAATTTTTTGCAGGTCTTTATCAAATACAATAGTTTCAATAGAACCGGTTTGATCATCTATTGTTAGTTTGGTGACATTTCTTTCCACTCTCCTCTCTGAAAGTAAACCACAAACATACATGTCATTATTTGATTTTGTAGAGACTACAGAAGAAATAGATTTTAACATCTTTGCCTCAGGATGATTTGAAATAATTTTTTTTAATTTGGAAAACCTACTGGAAAAAAGTGAATTATATCCATCTATTCCTTCAGCAGAGGTGATTTTTGGAGTAGGATCGCTTAGAACCCTATACTCATTTTCTAATACCTCATCATCTTTTAATCCAAAAAATACTTCTAAATCATTTTGATTTATTAAAAATAATTTTTGTTTTGATTTTTCTCGAACTATTTGTTTAATGACATGTTCTAATTCTTTAATATCAACTTGTTCTAAAATTTTCAAGGCATCAGGATGAATCT